>CAISDR010000401.1 GCA_903884125.1 uncultured bacterium | reverse complement strand
GTCGCGCAATGCCTATAGTGCTACGGCTTATTACGAAGATGATAAAGTATCTTTGCGTTTTTCAGCAGCCTACCGGCAGAAATATCTAACCCGCGTCCCGGGTCAGGAGGCAGGCACAGATGTTGATGGAACCAACAGCACGCTCAATTTTGATACGTCGCTGCAATATACCGTCAACGAACATCTGAAACTGACACTGGAAGGGATAAACCTGACCGACGAAGTTCAGGACCAGTATAACGACTCGTCAAATCGCGTGTCTTATTACCATCATACCGGACGCGAAGTTCTGTTCGGTGTTCATTATCGGTTCTGAGTTTTGCCAACGGATTGCAATCGGCGCCTTTTCATTCTGGGTGGCTTGGTCACAGCGCATGGGATAACCAGTGCTGTAGCCGAGCCATCTTTTTTTGACGCGGTCATCGGTGATGCGAAAAATGCCCAGGGACGGCGCTATGGGTCCATCCAACAGGCAATAGATCAGGCACCGGATGCCACAACCCGCCCCTATCGTATATTCATCGGGCGCGGCCAGTGGACCGAACGGCTTACGGTCAATAAACCGCTGATCCATCTGTTTGGCGAAAATCGGGCGGATACCGTCATCACCTATGGCCTTGCCGCTGGCATGGCGGGCGGTGATGGCAATCCGGTTGGAACCTGGGGATGCGCAAGTGTGGTCATCCGGGCACCCGGATTTCGGGCGCAGGATCTGACGATAGAAAACAGCTTTGACTATATTGCTCATTTGGCAGCACCCCGATTTGAACGAATTGGGCCAAATGGTGCGCAGGCAGTTGCGTGCATGCTGACCGATCTTTCTGATGATGCGCAGTTTGAACGCGTGACATTTATCGGGCATCAGGACACTTTATTTACCGATACCGGTCGTGGACTTTTTGCCGATTGCGCGATCTTTGGCAGCGTTGACTTTATTTTCGGCGCCGGAACCGCCTTTTTTGACAAATGCCGGATCATCTCGCGTTTCAGGCCGGGTCAGCAGCGGAACAATGGCTACCTCACAGCCCCGGCAACGCCGCGCAATGCGCAGTTTGGATTTGTATTCCGGAACTGTCGCCTTGAACGCGAGCCACAGGTCCCCGATGGCGGTGTTGTACTGGGTCGCCCCTGGCGTCCATCCAGAATGTTCGCCAATGGCCGCTATGGTGACCCGGATGCCGTTGGATCAAGCTATTTTCTTGACTGCTGGATGGACGGTCACATTTCCGCAGACGGTTGGGACGAGATGGGCTATACTGACCAGGATGGACAAAGGAAATTTCTGCAACCGTCCGATGCCCGTTTCGGCGAATATGGCAGTGCCGGACCAGGTGCCTTTCGAAATCCGCGCCGTCCACAATTACCGATGGTCAGAGCACGGGCGATATCAATACATTCTGTTCTGGGATTGCGGCATTAGATCCGCCATTCGTGAAACGTGACTGTGAGCATAGATAATGCAAAAAAAGCGAATTGTCTGCTTTGGCGAAATTCTGCTGCGGATGTCGGCACCTGGTGCCGAATTGTTGCTGCAGACGCCGAAGTTGGATGTCCATGTGGGTGGCGCAGAGGCAAATGTTGCCGTACTTTTGGCACGTCTGGGAAATAAAACCGATATGGTCAGTATGCTGCCTGACAACCGGCTGGGGCAGGCCGCATTCGAAGAATTGCGCCGCTATGGTGTTGGCACAGATCAGATCAATTTTGGCCCAGGCCGAATGGGTTTATATTTTCTGAGCCCGGGTGCCGTATTGCGACCATCTGAAATTACCTATGACCGGGCGGGATCGTCGTTTGCATTGGCAGACCCAGGCGTTTTTGATTGGTCAGATATTCTTCCAGATAGCGCGTTTCTGCATATTTCGGGCGTGACGCCTGCGGTTGGTCCCAACGGCGCTGCGGCTGCCGTTCGGGCTGTGCAGGCTGCATGGTCCCAAAACATACCAGTGTCATTTGACGGAAATTATCGCGCAAAATTATGGGCTGCCTGGTCAGGCGATGGCCCCCAAATTCTGAGATCGTTGTTTGAGTGTTCAAGTGTTGCTTTTGCTGATGACCGCGACATTTCCCTGGTGCTGGGCGAAAAATTTGACGACCTAGATCCAGAATCACGACGTCTGCGCGCGGCAGCTGCGGCTTTTTCGGCATTTCCGAAACTCAATCACATCGCATCGACCATTCGTATTCAACATGGCGTGGATCATCACGAGATTTCAGGCATGATGATCAGCCGTTCCGGCATTTTCCGCACCAGCTCCTATAGTCTTTCTGGGATCATTGATCGTATTGGGGCAGGTGACGCTTTTGCAGGTGGCATATTGCACGGCCTGGTTAACGGATTTGACAATCAGCGGGCACTTGAATTCGGTGTGGCGGCAACCTGCCTGAAACATGCCATTCCAGGTGACTTCTGTCTGACGTCCATCGAAGAACTGAACGCGCGCGCTGCAGGCGAAGGACTGGATGTCCGCCGCTGAAACAATGATTCCCCCAGCCCAATTGTTGTTTTTGAAATTGGCGGATAATGTAAGAGATATTGTGCCGGGTCTAACAGGTCAGGAACATGGACGCGATGACGCAGTCAATTGGTCAGATCATGCGTATGGCGCCAGTCATTCCGGTGCTTGTGATCGAAAGTTTGAACGATGCGATTCCATTGGGACGCGCGCTGGTTGATGGTGGGCTTAGGGTTCTGGAAATCACCTTGCGCACGGACGGAGCTTTTGAAGCTATTACAATGATGGCCAGGGCGCTGCCGGATGCAATTATTGGGGCCGGCACAGTTTTAAATGCAGACGCACTGGATCAGGCTGTGGCCAGAGGTGCACGTTTTATCGTGTCACCGGGATTGAGTGCAGGCGTAGTCGAGGCAGCAACGAAATCGCATGTACCGGTTTTGCCAGGCATAGCGACAGCATCGGATATCATGCGCGGGCTGGATCTGGGGCTGGATCATTTCAAATTCTTCCCGGCTGAAACATCTGGTGGCATAGACGGACTGAAGGCATTATCCGCCCCGTTCGGTCAATGCCGGTTTTGCCCTACCGGGGGAATTTCTCTCACGCTGGCACCGCGTTATCTGGCACTTGGATCGGTTCTGTGCGTTGGTGGATCATGGGTTGCGCCGGCCAGGCTTGTTGCCGACCGGGACTGGTCTGGTATTACAACACTGGCCCGGCAGGCCGCGAAACTGCCTGTCGCATCATCCTGAATTACGTGATCGCAATGATCTCATTTTGAAATCGGACAATCATGTCTCAGCCTGTCGTCCTGATAATATTTGGTGCCACGGGTGATCTGGCCCTTCGCATGCTCTTTCCATCACTTTATCACCTCGATTGCGATGACCTGCTGGCACCCGATATCAGCATCATTGGCGCATCGCGATCAAAGCTGGAGCGCGACACGTTTCGCATGAAAGTCGCTCGCGCACTGGATGCGCGGGTCCCGGAACGTGCCGATCCCGCCATTCGGGCGCGGTTTGAAAGTCGTCTGCTATACCGCGCTGTTGACGCGCTGGATGGTAACGGGTTTGACAGTCTTGGGTCAGAAATTGATACCAATGCGCAGGTGATTTTCTATCTGTCGACATCTCCAGACTTGTACGGTGCCATTTGCGGACATCTAAAGCGAACCGGTCTGGCAAAGGAAAACAGCAGGATTGTGGTGGAAAAGCCGATTGGACATGATCTGGCATCCTCGCGTGCGATAAATGACTGTCTGGCGGAAACGTTTTCTGAAAACAGAATCTTTCGCGTTGATCACTATCTGGGCAAAGAGGCGGTACAGAACCTGCTGGCGCTGCGCTTTGCAAATCGCCTGTTCGAACCATTATGGAATCATCACTCGATTGAATATGTCGAAATCACTGTTGCCGAAACAGTGGGTGTTGAAGGCAGGTGGTCGTATTACAATGACCATGGCGCGATGCGGGACATGGTTCAGAACCATCTTCTGCAGCTTTTATGCATGGTGGCGATGGAGCCACCGACCAGCCTGGCATCAGATGCGGTACGAAACGAAAAGGTGAAAGTGCTC
>CAISDR010000400.1 GCA_903884125.1 uncultured bacterium | reverse complement strand
CATGTCGCCACCAAAATAAAGCGCCCTGGTATTGGCAAATTCGGTCATGATGTTATCAGCCGGTTCGCGTTCCAGCCGCGAAGTGCGCTTTGTGCGCAATGCGCGCAGGGCGGGTTTGGAAAACTGGTTCAGAAATACCGTATCGGTTTCGGCTGCATCAATGATGGCGTTTTTCCAGTTCTGATTGACCGGGCTTTCGGCAGCAGAGACCATGCGGGTACCCAGCTGCACAGCTTCGGCCCCCATGGCAAAGGCTGCGGCCATAGTCCGTCCACAGGTAATGCCGCCAGCGGCAATTATCGGCAGGTCCGTATTTTCGCGCACCAAAGGTAAGAGCACCATGGTGGAAACAGGCTGCGGATTTTTGAATCCGCCGCCTTCGGACCCCTCGACCACCAGACCATCTACACCGGCTTCAACCGCTTTGAGGGCTGCTTTAAGGGTTGGAACCACATGAAAGACAGTCAGACCGGCGGCCTTCAATGGCCCGACCAGTTTGGTGGGATCGCCCGCGGATGTAGTGACAAACCGCACGCCCTGATCGATGACAAACTTCACGATTTCCGGGTCGCGGACAAAGGCCAGCGCGATGTTCACACCGAATGGCTTGTCGGTCAGCCGCCGCATCGCCGAAATTTCTTCGCGAATGGCGGTCAGTTCCCCCGATGAAGTTTCGATAATTCCCAGACCACCGGCATTCGAGACGGCTGACGCCAATTGTGAGCGGGCAATCCATCCCATTGGCGCCTGAACAATGGGATAGCGCACGCCCAACAGGCGCGTAATACGGTTATCGAAGTTCATAAGCGGTCACTCCCCGGAACCTGTCATTCAGGCAATTGTTTCTATACGTGGGAACAGTGTTTCAATCACACCGATCCGGGCACCACCGACCAGCCGGCCGGCGATAAATTCGTGCCTGCCACCGGCAAGTGTTGTCCGGGGCGACCCCGTAAGTTCCAGCGGCGCCTGACCCAGCATGGCAAGGCCCCGATTGGCGATATCAGGCATGATCGGCCAAAGCCCCTCCAACACCATCCTGAGTCCGTCAAGATTAGCATAGACGATACTTTGCACACGGCTGGCATTTGCAGGCTCCTTGATCAGAGTCCAGGGCGCTTCACGGGTAACATACTCATTCATCAGTCCGATGGCGTGCAAAAGGTCTTCTGCCATTTTTGGAATTGATGCAAGTTCGACAGGTTCGAACCCATTTGCCTCGCTCGGAAGATTGTTTGCACTGTATGCGTTGCAAACCAGCTGGCGAATGGCCTTCAGATGTTCGTTATCCTTTGGATCAAGATCTGATGCAGGCAAACAACCGTCAAAGCGTGCGGCTGAAAACTTCAGCAGGCGTTGCAGCAGATTGCCAAGCTGGTTTGCCAGTTCGGTATTATAGGTGGCCCTGATCAGATCGACTGAAATCTGGCTGTCGGATGTAACACGCATATTGCGCGCGAGAAACCAGCGCAGGGCGGACGCGCCATAGGTTTCGATGACTTCAAACGGGTCCACCACATTGCCAAGGCTTTTGGACATTTTCTGGCCACCGGCTCCCAGCCAGTGGGCGTGAACCGATATGCGCCGGGGCAGGGGAACATTTGCCGCCATCAGAATAATGGGCCAGAACACCCCATGGGTTTTCAGAATGTCCTTGCCGATCAGATGTTCGACACCGGCCCAGCGTGTTTCATATGATGGATCGGGCCAGTTCACATTGGTCAGATAGTTGACCAGTGCATCGATCCAAACATAGGTGACAAATTCCGGATCAAACGGCAATTCCACGCCCAGCGACAGACGCGCCTTGGGACGCGAAATGCACAGGTCTTCCAATGGCTGTGACAGCATCACCAGCAATTCCTGACGATACTGTTCAGGCTGGACGAAGTCCGCGTTTTTCTCCACATACGTCACAAGGTCCGCACGATAAGGTTCCATCCGAAGGAAGTAGTTATTCTCTTCGGTCTGTTCCGCGCGCAGATTGGGATGCTCCAGACAAAAGCCATCATCGGTCAGATCGGCATCACGCTTGAACTGCTCACAGCCGGAACAATAAAGTCCGCTATAAAGCTTCTGGATGATCAGCGGTTCGCCATCCGGCGCCATCGTTTCTTTTAGTCGGGATTCAATAAACTGCACCTGGGTTTTGTGGAACGGGCGGGTGGTGCGGACAAAGAAATCATAATCCACGCCCAACAGGTCAAACGCGCGCCTGAACGCATCGGATTGACCGGTTAGATATTCATCTGTTGACAGGCCGCTTTTGGCTGCCGCTTCCTGGTTTTTCTGACCATGTTCGTCAGTGCCGGTTGACAAAAATACGTCATAGCCCAGCATGCAGCGATAACGCTTGAGGATATCAGCCATGACCGTGGTATGCGCGTGTCCCAGATGCGGGGCAGCATTAACATAATAGATCGGGGTCGTAATATAGGTCCGGTTCATCTCAATCCTTAGCCCGCGCGTGCGAAACGAGTCATCAATGATGACCCACGGCCCGTCAATGCCCATTGGCAAATCCGAGGCTGTTTCTTTTTGAACGCCCAGAGCGGCTGGCGCAAGGGGATAGTTTATCCGCCCTGACCTGCCGCGCTGTAAGCGGGATGGAACCGGATAGAGATTTAGACGGCGGGCAGACCCAATGCGGCTCGCGTTTCAGCCCGTGCGGCGGCCAGATCTTTTTGATAGTCGGGCAAAGTTGCGATGACGGCATGGGCTGAATAGGCCAGCAGACGGCTTGCCACCAGATCACTTGGGTAATGGACGCCACAGATTAACCGATTGTGGGCATAGTCATCGGCCCGCGCCAGGATTTCATCATGCTTTTCCGGTATGATCTGGATCAGGGTCAGCGCCATAAGATAGCCGCTGGTCGTATGGCCAGACGGATAGGAATCATCTTTTGTTTTAGTCTTGCAGACGGGCTTAAGTGACTTGTCCTGATTGTAAGGGCGCACGCGGGCAAAGGCGTTTTTCGGGGCACCACTGCTGGCGCCCTCGGTTTTTTTGACCCGGTCGGAAAGGTGCTTGGTCAATGGCAGGCTGTCGCCACGAAACTTCGGCCCAAGTATCGTTTCAAAAATAAACATATCCTCTTCGGCGTCATCGCGCTGGGCATTAGCAATTTGGGTGGGCGTGCGGATGCTTTCGATCCGGTGCAATTCAGCCAGTTCTGCAAGTGTTATGGCATTGTTGGGACCCGGTGGTGCCGGCAGGATTTCATTGCCCCGAACAAGATCAATTGCCAGATAGGATGCATCTTCCGCGCGGGCAGGCCCGTCTGCGAAAATTACAAGTCCAAGGCCCATCAGGATGAAAAGGCCCTGCATTCTGATCGTTGCCGGATTTGCCATGGCGCGCCTCATTGGGTTAATCCTCTTTCGGAAGCATGATAGCGAGACCACATGTCAGAATTGCCGCAGGCTGGTAGTGCTTTTGTGACATGCATGATTGTGTCCGCCGCTGAAAACATCGAAGTTGGAGAGATGGGCTGAAATGCGCCTGGGTGTGGATTTTGGTGGAACAAAACTGGAAGCCGCCGTTATCAGCAGCGACGGGCAGATTGCCTGCCGCGAGCGCATTGCGACACCGACAGACTATGGCGCCGCGATCCAGGCGGTAGGTCACCTGATCCGTTCGACCGCCGAAAAAGGCGGCATAAGTCGTCAATTGTGTCGGGTTGGCGTGGGCATTCCGGGATCCCAATCCCCGGTAACCGGCCTGATCCGCAACGCCAATTCAACCTTCCTGAATGGGCGCCCGTTTGCCCTGGACCTGCAGGCTGCAACCGGACTGGATGTAAGGGTTGCCAATGACGCCAACTGCTTTGCCTTGTCCGAAGCCGTGGATGGCGCGGGCGCGGGCCATCCAAGTGTTTTTGGATTGATCCTTGGGACCGGCTGCGGTGGCGGTGTTGTGATTGATGGCAGGCTGGTTGAAGGCGTGGGCCTGGTCGCTGGCGAGTTGGGTCATACGCCATTACCCTGGCAACGGGCTAACGAATGGCCGGGGCCATTGTGCTGGTGTGGCAGGCATGGCTGCCTTGAAACATGGGTATCGGGCCCCGCGGTTGAACGCCATTTTTTGGCCGATCACGGGCACCGACTGTCGCTG
>CAISDR010000399.1 GCA_903884125.1 uncultured bacterium | reverse complement strand
GCATTTGTGCCAGAGCCAAAACATGGATTTCTGGTTTCGGAATTTCGTTCGGCGGGTTATTTGGTTTTCTTAACTGTATTTTTTGTAAATTTCGCGGATTGCGGTTTGTAACATAAATGTAAGTGCCTTAGTATTTCTATCTGGTTGGTTAGGGTTGCTTTGTTGCGTTGGTATCTAAGATGAGACACGTTATTTTTACTGGCATTTTGTCCGGCGGGACAAACCTCGTTCATAGTTTGATTTATGGGCATTCAGAAATTGGATCCATTCAGGGTCCGTTCGCGACAGGATTCTTTCGTACTGACAGGCTGCAGACTTTTGTCAATGCACTTTGTGACGGGCACGCATCATTGGCGGCGTGCGTAAATAAATGGTTTTCAGGGGATGTTGTGCGTGTGCCGGCAGAGGATCAAGGGCATGGATTTGAGACAATGGGTGAATGCGCCGGCCAGCTTTTTCCGTTTCCAAGGCCTAATTTTCAAAACCAGCTTGTAGTTTGCATTCGACTTGCCGGATCGAACATGACGGCGGCCGATTTATATTTGGCCACAATCATTGCGCACCGGAGGAGTTTGGGCATTCATGCAGATTTTTCGCTTGCTATGCTTCACTATCATGCGCCACTTGAATCTGTGTTGGAAGCAAACGCCCATTTATCTGCTGATAAACTCATTATATGCGTTCGCGATCCCATTCAAGGTATCTGTAGCATCATCAGAAATCATCTCGACCAAGTCAGAAAACATCAGAACTTTGCTCAGGCTTTAACGGGGATATATGGCGGGATCATTCACGCGATTGATTATCTGCATAACGAATGTCTTAAGCAATTTCACACTTGCTATGTGCGTCTCGAATCTCTTAAGGGCGATCCATTCGCCGCTACCCTCAATTTGGCAGGCTTTCTGGAAGTGCCGTGGCAGGATACATTCCTCGATCCTGCATTTGATGGCATCAAATATCATGGCCCACGAAATAGCCATCTTGTTTTCGAGGGACAATTCGCAAAAAATCCGTCGCGCGATCCGTCGGAATTCCTGTCTCGGGCAGACGAGTTGCTTTTCCGGTGTATTTTTGCCGCTAGTGCCAAAATGTTGGGATATTCAGGCTATGATTGCGCGTTGCCCGACGACCAATTTGATTTTTTGACAATAGCACCTATGCAATTTGAGACATTGATATTGAACGAATCAAGCGGACTGTGTCCAACAAGGCATCCTGATTTTATGGCATTTCGTGAATTGTTGAGGCAGCGGTTCCAATTCATTAACACTTCAGTCCCTCTGTCCCGCGATATAACGGTCATTTAGCGAACAAGGTGATAGATGAATTTTAATCAAGCTATTGATCCGATGGTGCCGGCGGCAGGATTTGAACCCGCGACCTACTGATTACAAATCAGTTGCTCTACCAACTGAGCTACGCCGGCCCTTGGCGGTGAATGGGGGCGGCCTTGGGGGCCGCACCATTCCGGAACCCGTTCGATAATCTAATTTGAACAAAGCTTCAATGGCTTGTTTTTTGGGACGGAGCTTGCGAGGTTAGATAGAGTCCGATGAATTGATGCGCGGTGGGGCCCTGTCATGAGTGGCACGATTAAAACGGTTCGGGCTTTGTCTCGGGGGCTTCAGGTGCTCCGCGTGCTTAATGAAATCAATGGGGCAACCGCTGCTGAAATCGTCCGCCAAGCCCGGCTGCCGCGAACCACGGTGCTGCGGTCATTGGAAACCCTTGCGACCGAAGGTTATGTGGTTCGTGATGCCATTGACGACCGCTATCGCCTGACAGTCACGACCCGCGCGCTGGCCTATGGCTTTGATGATGAAGCCTGGGTGAGCGATCTGGCGCGTCCGCTGCTGTTTCAGGCCTCGCGCGATGTGGTCTGGCCGCTGGCGCTGTCCACGTTGCGCGGGACGCAGATGCTGATGCGTGAAAATACTGACCGGCAATCGCCACTGGCTTTGCAGCGGTTGCCCGGCGGATATCTTTATTCAGTTCTTGGTTCATCGGCCGGGCTGGTTTATCTGGCATTCGCTGGCGATGCTGAACGTGCAGCCATATTGCCGATTCTGGCCAAATCAACTGATCCGGCAGATCGACTGGGGCGCGACCTAGTCGCGCTGGACCTTTATTTCAGTCGAATTCGCGCCCAAGGCTACTGTGCGACTGAAAATGACCTGCCAAAGGAGAGTTCATTTGCTGTCCCCGTAATGGGCGAAGCAGGGGCGATCGCCAGTATATCACTACGCTTTATTTCCTCAGCCCTCTCACCGGATGACGCGCTGGATCGGTATTTCGAGCGTCTAAAGGGCCTCGCCAATCAGATTGGCGCTCGCCTTGCCGAAGCGCGCAGCCGACCAAACTGAAAATCTTACAGGGGCGGTGGCGCAATCCGCCAGGCACCCAGAATCGCCCCGATCACGATCAGCGAAAACAGCAAATGTCCGCCATCAAGCCATAGCAGTTTGCGAGATGACCCGGTGAACATAATACCGGGTGCTATGCTGGAGATGGCAAAGCCCGCCCATAAAAAGATGGCGACAGTTATTCCCTGGCCCGGGCTGGTGACGCCGACCCAGATATGGACGACAGCTGACATGAACGCCATCAGCAGGTAGCAGATCAGGGTCGTCACCATCGATGGCAATGGCTTGCCCAGTTCGGCCTGCGGCTTACCCACCGCCGCCATCCATTTTTTGGAAAACAGGACACCATACCACACGGCGCCGACCCCGAACGCGGCAATTGCCGCAACCAAAACGGCTAGATAATTGATCGAATCGAGCAGCATGGGCGATTTGGTCCTTTCAGGGCGGTCGGGAAAGACACTATGCGCTTAACCGGTGCGACGCACCAGTTCATAGAGTGCTACAGCGGCGGCGTTCGACACATTCAGGCTGGGCATTATCGGGCTGGTGGGCAATCGGCCCAGCATGTCACAGTGTTCCTGCGTCAGGCGGCGTAATCCGGGACCTTCGGCACCCAGTGCTAGAACAATATCTTTGCCCAGATCGAGTTGGTCAAGATTAGCCGTTGCCTGATCAGACAGGCCGATGCGCCAGTAACCCAGCTCCACAAGTCGATCCAGCGCCTGAACCAGATTGTTAACCCGCACCAGTGGGATCAGATCCAAAGCGCCCGAGGCTGATTTCGCCAAAGTCCCGGTCTCCGGGGGGGCGTGACGGTCTGTGGTCACCACAGCACGCACGCCAAAGGCTGCGGCGGACCGCAAGATCGCGCCTACATTATGGGGGTCAGTAACCTGATCCAGCACCAGGACGATATTGGACTGGTCGGGTCGGCGGGCGCAGGCCTCATCAAGATCCCAAGCGTCCAGCGGGGCGACTTCGAGCAAAAGACCCTGGTGAACCGCACCGGGCGGGACAAGCCGGTCAAGCTCGCGTGAGTCGGTGGTTTCAATACCCAGTCGCGCCTGAACATCGGCCAGCAATTCAGGAGGTAATTGGGCGATTCCCTGTGGGGAAGCCTTTAATTTATAGGCATCCCGCTCAGGGTTTTGCAGGGCGGCTTCAACCGACTGCCAGTTGACATCGCCGTACAACACATCCCCTTCTTCTTGCGCGGTGCGCAAGACGCCCCGGATGCCGCTGAT
>CAISDR010000398.1 GCA_903884125.1 uncultured bacterium | reverse complement strand
TTGCAGCATCGACCAGCGCGGAAGAAATTTCTGGTTGTGCGCCATCAACAATCTGTTTGATAACGGTATCGCGCAAGGTATTGCGTGCATTGTTCAGTTGTTCATCGATAACAGTAATGCCTTTCAGATCGCCTGAATCCAGGCTGGCAATACGTTCAGCGACTTCTGATACTTCATCGATCAGGGCCAGCGGCGTCGGTTCCTTCATCGCGGCGGCCTGATCTGCCTGCTGGACTGCATGGGCCGAGGCCTGAGCACCCATTTCGCGGGTCAGAATGGCTTGTTCCTGTGGCGGAATACCAATGTCATTCTTGGTCAGGATTTCCAGCAGATCACCCGGTCGGGCCATACGTGCCATCAAAACCCGAAGAGTCAGTTCAATTACATCCGCGCCGCGACGCACAGATTCCTGTAACACCTCTACCAGCGCGAAAATGTCCTCGTCGATAAGATCGCCAACGGGTTTGGGCGGCAGTTCCTGTTTCAGCCGCCAAAGCAGGTCGCAGTTCCGCAACAATTGACCCATATCGCCTAACTGACGATACACGTCACGGCGGGCCATGGTCGCAAGCGCCTTGAGCGTTTCCGGATTGCGGGCAACAGCAGAGTCGAGTTCCTCGCCACATGCTTTCCAGAACGCAATTCTTTTCGGGCCGGTATCAACGTCGGCATCGGCGTCACGCAGATATTTTTCAATGTCTACCGATTGTGGTTTGATCGGGGTGTCCATGAGGAACCGCCACGCCATTCCAATCGTATGCCGCGAAATTCGCTTTGCTGTGCGATCATAGACGTCGGAATGATCCAGCAAATCCTCAAAAGGCTCGGCAAAAATGCGCATCGCAGTGAGCGGCCTGGTCGGACGCATCTGAACAAGGCGCGGACGCAGTGGGTCTGTTGCTATGCGCCGCGCATCAAGATCCGCGCGTGCCACCAGGTTCAGGATCTGGACGATCTTTTCGTCCGTGATCGTGAACAGCTTTTCGTGCATCTGGTCGATGGAGCCGCCTGAATCTTTTGTATCAGCCACGTTGCGCATCCTTGGGCGGAAGCGTCGCTTTCAGAACCCGCGCCTTCATCTGTTCAATACGCAGCAAAGTTTCAAGATCCATGTCCCCGGTCCGCCAGTCTTCGCTGGCGCGAACCGCACGGCGCGTCTTGATCGGGCTTTCCTTTACCACATCATGATCGCCGGCAATTTCCTTTGTGGGCACCATCGGGAGTTTCAGGAACAGGGGATCGAGTATGCGCATCACATGTGAATTCGGTGGTTGCCGCGAATCCGGATGTTCACCGTAATAAAGTGCCAGAATATCTTCCCAGCCATCCAGCAACCAGTTCACCCGCTCGCAATCAAGTTTCAGCGCCCGCAGGTTGCTGGCAACAAACGTAGCTTTGTCAATTGTGCCCAGGCGCTTGTCCACCAGAACTACCGTTTCTTCGGTAAGGCCAAGGGTCAATGCAAGCGTGTCGCGGGCAAATTGTGCGATATTGGCGCGTTCAGATTTGGACGTTTCAATGAAATGTTCGAGATGTTCATCGAATTTCTTGAGTCTGTTGAACATGCGGCGGACTGATCCGGGGACCGGTGCGGTCGGCAAACCAATCGGATAGGAAAAACGGGCGGTTTCGTCGATATAGGGGTTCAGCTTTTCCGGATCGATGCCCAGTTTCACTGCGGCGGCCTTGATCTCGCGGCGGATGCGGGCATCATCCTTGCCAGCGGCAATCAATTGCGAGACCTGCTGCGCTGTCAGACCGCTTAGCTCAAGTACCCGGCTGGTCAGCAGGTACTGGGTCAACAGCTCCATGTCTTTTTCCGCGTCCAACCCCTGGCGGGCAGCAGTGCGGGCCGCTGCCCCGGCCAGTCCCGTCAGTGCCACCCGATAGGCGGAAAGACGCATGGCATGGGGCGTGCGCACGCCATTGGCGACGATATCTTCGGCCAGGGCCCGATCATGAACCGTAAGGTTGAAGGATTCTGCCAAAGCCTTGAACGGTAGAACATAAATTGTGCGGTCGCCGGTAAAGCCGCCAATCAGAATCTCGAACTCATCGCGGTCAGAGGGGCGTGCACGCGAATATTGCAACGCAGGTGTTGTGAATGGGATCGCAACACCACGTTCAATAAAGGTTGTCGGACGATAATTTTCGCTAAGCACCCTGAACTTCTTTCCGTGGCAACCTTTGGTTCCGTCACGCCGACCAATATGTTCAAATCAAATCGGACGACTGATTTAGCGCACTTCTAAACGCTTGGGCAAGCAAACTAAATCGACGTCATGCCAAATTCGGGTTCAGCCTAGCATCCGGTCTAAGGGGCTGTCACCTGATCGGCTGGCGCTTTGGCGCTGCTGGGACTTGTTTTGGGCTGTAAATATCGGTGTAATAAAGCTGATAGCGGATTGATTTAGCGGGTCAATCCGGCTTTTGCCCATTCCGGTCGGCACATGATCCTTGGCGCCAAGGCATTGCTGAGTAAAAAAGTGAGGTTTTTCATGGCTTTGGCACAACTGGACGGAGGGCGACGGTCCGGTCTGGGCTGGTGGGCCTATGCCAGCACTGGCTTGTGGCTGGTTGGCTGGACCTACTATGTTTCCGGGGCACTGGGACTTTCCAATCTCAATTCGCTGTTGCCACAGGAACTGGCGCTATTGATCGGGTCCATTCTAATTCCCGTACTTTTGTTGTGGACAATTGCCTTTCAACTGGCCCGCGCCCGTGACATTGCCGTTCATACCGCGACACTCAAGGCGGCGCTGGCGGATTTGACTGGGTCCGCACCAGAGGTTGAAACCCGTGCCCGTCAGGTGACCGAAGCGTTAGAAGCTCAGGCTCAGGCATTAAATACCGATGCGACGCAGGCTGTAGCAGCAACCGAGGCTGCCGCATTGCGGCTCAAGGGCGAGGCGGGGGATATCCGTTCCACGAGCGAAGCGGCTGTCGCCAATCTGGAAGCACTTGTGTCGACCCTTCGCGAACTGGTTGAACCGCTGACAAACCTGACGGAGGCAGCCACCACCCGGGCAGAAACTTTAGCCGAACGCTCCCGCGATATCGCTACCAGCCTGGATGCCAGTACTGCTCAGGCACTCGATGGGATCGGTACGTTGCTGGATCGTCTGGAGCAGGCAACAGGCCTTGCCCGCTCCAGCGCCGAGTCCGCACGCCAATTGCTGACAACTGCCGGAACTGAAACAATTCAGGCGGCCCAGGAAATTGGCGCTGCTACCGAAAAGGCCGTAGAACGTTACGAAGAGGCAGGACGCGCGCTGGGTGCCCAGGGGCGAATGGTGGCAAGCGTTGCTGATGACGCAGCACGCGTTACCACCGAAGCCGTTGAAAGTCTGGATCAGATTGCCGGTCGCTTTGCTTTTGTCGTCAAGGATTCGGCCAACCGGATCGAAGATATGCAGGGGCGGCTGGCCGATGGGCTGACGGCACTTGATCAGACAGCCGACATCATTGAGACGCGGACGACCAACTTCACTCAGGTTCTGGGTAATCAGATTGAACGGCTGGATGATGCCTCGGGTACGATGGCCGAGCGCGGGTCGCTGATTGACCGGCGCCTGTCGGATCGTATCGGGGAAATTGAAAATATTTCACAGGACCTTTCTGCCCGTGAAACCGCCATGACAAACCGGATCGAGGCATCGGCCATTGCGCTGACGTCGGGCATAGACCGGGCGTCGGGAACCCTGGCAGGGTCAGCGGAGCGGTTGGCATCTCTTTTGGGTGAGCGCGAACGCGGCCTGCTGGAGCGCGCTGAAGCGATGGCTCAGGTTGGCGACCGCGCCAGCCAGCGCCTTACAGAGTCGGCGCATCAACTGGGACGCGAGGTTGCAAATTTCTCGCAATC
>CAISDR010000397.1 GCA_903884125.1 uncultured bacterium | reverse complement strand
CACATGCCATGGGGCTGGTTGATGAAATGGTGACAGAAAGTGCCCTGCAGGCTGGAGCCATTGCTTTTGCAGCGCGGGTGGTCGCCGAAAAACGCCCTCTGAAACGTGTTCGCGATCTGGACGACAAAGTCGGTGCCGACCGTGGCAAGCCGGAAATATTTGCGAATTTCCGCAAGGCCAATGCGCGCAAATTCCGGGGCTTTCTGGCACCTGAATATAACATTCAATGTATCGAAGCTGCTGTGAACCTGCCCTTTGAAGATGGGCTCAAGGTCGAGCGCAAACTGTTCATGGAACTGATGACGGGCACGCAATCGGCGGCCCAGCGCCATGTATTTTTTGCCGAACGTCAGGCCTGGAAGATTCCAGATGTCCCCGATGATACCGAGGCACTGCCGGTAAAACGTGTGGGCATTCTGGGTGCAGGCACGATGGGCGGCGGCATCGCCATGAACTTCCTGAATGCTGGTCTGCCGGTAACGATTGTCGAGACCAAAGCCGAGGCGCTTGAGCGGGGGATAAGCACCATCCGCAAAAACTACGAAGCCACCGCCAAAAAGGGTCGCATGACCGCCGGAGATGTTGATGCGCGCATGGCACTGCTGACCGGTACGCTGGACATGGGCGCACTGGCCGACAGCGATCTGGTGATTGAAGCCGTGTTCGAAAACATGGACATCAAAAAAGAAGTGTTTGCCAAGCTGGATGGCATCGTAAAACCGGGCGCGATCATGGCGTCCAATACATCCTATCTGAATGTGGACGAAATCGCATCTGCGACCAGTCGACCGGAATCGGTCATCGGTCTGCATTTCTTTTCACCTGCTAATGTGATGCGCCTTTTGGAAGTGGTCCGGGCGGACAAGACGTCTAAGCCCGTCATCGCAACTTCCATGAAGATTGCCAAGAAAATCGGCAAGATCGCAGCGCTGGTTGGTGTATGCCCAGGCTTTGTGGGCAACCGGATGTTGGCACAGCGCCAGCGCGAAGCAAACAAGCTGGTAATGGAAGGCGCCATGCCCTGGGATGTGGACCGGGTATTGTTTGGGTTTGGTTTTCCTATGGGGCCATTCGCCATGTCCGATCTGGCTGGCCTTGATATTGGCTGGAATGCCGCGACCTCAAAAGGTGAAACCATCCGCGAAGTCCTGTGCGAAATGGATCGCAGGGGCCAGAAAACCGGCGCGGGCTTTTATGATTATGATGAAAGCCGCAACGCGACACCTTCGCCGGTCGTGGAAAAAATCATCCTCGACTTTGCCAGTCGCACCGGCGTCAATCGGCGCACGATCACCGATGCCGAAATTCTGGAACGCTGCATTTATCCGATGATCAACGAAGGAGCGAAAATCCTGGAAGAAGGCAAGGCCATCCGCGCATCGGATATTGATATTGTCTGGATCAATGGCTATGGCTGGCCAGTCTATTCAGGCGGTCCCATGTTTTATGCTGACACGATCGGGCTTGATGTGGTCTTAAATAAGATGAAGGAATTCGAAGCCCAGATGGGCGATATATTCAAACCCTCGGCCCTGCTGGAACGGCTTGTCAGCGAAGGCAAAAAGTTCCGCGATTTGAAATAGCTCCGCACAGACAAATGCCCCCGCCGTGAAATCGGCGGGGGCTTTTTTTTGCCCGTCAATCAGGATGCGGGTTTAGGTGTCGGCAATTTTTTGCCATCAGAGTCCGGGATCACCCGACCACCGCGCAACCGCCCTTCACCCAGCAGAAGAAGGATCGGTGCGGCGATAAAGATCGATGACGATGT
>CAISDR010000396.1 GCA_903884125.1 uncultured bacterium | reverse complement strand
TTCTGCCTCATAAAGACGCGCGCGCAGGACTTTCAGCGCCTTGGCCTTGTTCTTGTGCTGGGACTTTTCATCCTGCTGGATCACGATCAGGCCGGTCGGCAGATGGGTGATGCGTACCGCGCTGTCGGTGGTATTGACCGACTGCCCGCCGGGACCCGAAGCGCGATAGACGTCGATCCGAAGGTCCTTGTCCTCGATCTGGATATCCACTTCCTCGGCTTCGGGCAGCACGGCCACTGTTGCCGCCGATGTATGAATACGCCCGCCCGCTTCGGTTTCGGGCACGCGCTGAACCCGGTGCACACCACTTTCATATTTCATGCGGGCAAACACGCCATCACCCGTGATCGATGCCACTACTTCTTTCAGTCCATCCAGATCGGATGCACTTTCCGACATGATTTCCACCCGCCAGCCCCGCAGGTCGGCATAACGGCAATACATGCGAAACAGGCTTGCGGCAAACAGGGCCGCTTCTTCGCCACCGGTGCCCGCGCGCACTTCCAGAATGGCAGACCGGCTGTCGGCGGCATCTTTTGGCAGCAGCATGACCAGCACACGCTTTTGCAGGTCGGGCAGCTTTTCCTTTAGCGCTGCATGTTCTTCCTGTGCCATCACCCGCATGTCGTTGTCGCTGGAATCAGCCATCAGGGTTTCCAGATCGGCCAGTTCATGGGTGGCGTTGCGCAATTCGGTGATGGCCGATACGACCGGGCCAAGTTCCGCATATTCCTTGGAATGACGCACGAACGCTTCGGGCACCAGATCGCCAGCGGACATGGCATCAGCCAGGGATTGATGGCGGGTCACCAGAGCGTCAAGTTTACTGTCAGGAATATGCATGAAACTTACCTGTCGGGGTTGTCGCACAAGGTGTGGGCGCACCCTCAAAAATGATCGTCGAATCTAACGGCCCGGCACCGGCGTGTAAACGCGCCTTGAACAGATGATCGCAGCTAGTGCCGGAAATGCCGCATCCCGGTAAAGACCATGGCCATGCCAGCAGCGTCCGCTGCCTGGATCACTTCTTCGTCGCGGATTGAACCGCCGGGCTGGATCATGGCGGTGGCCCCGGCAGCGATAGCGGCTTCCAGTCCATCCGCAAAAGGCAGGAATGCATCAGAAGCTACAACCGATCCGCGGGTCAGCGGTTCAGACCAGCCTTTGGTGGTGGCAACAGACTGGGCCTTGTGCGCGGCAATACGCGACGAATCCACCCGGCTCATCTGGCCCGCCCCGATACCAACCGTTGCGCCATCTTTCACATAGACAATGGCGTTGGATTTCACATGCTTTGCAACACGAAAGGCAAACAGCATATCCGCGATCTCGCCATCGGTGGGTGCGCGTTTTGTTACTGTTCTGAAATCACCAAAGCTGATGCGGCCGGTATCACGCGTCTGGACCAGGATGCCGCCCTGAATGGATTTGAAGACCAGACCGCCTTCAGCAGGATCGGCATAGCCTGGCATGATCAGCAGACGCAGGTTCTTTTTGGCAGCCATGATGGCACGGGCATCGGCATCGGCCGCGGGGGCTACAATCACTTCGGTGAATATTTCGCTGATCGCCAAAGCGGTTGGCCCGTCCAGCGGACGGTTTACCGCAATGATCCCGCCAAATGCCGACACCGGATCGCAGTCAAAGGCCCGCATATAGGCATCAGCCAGATCATGGCCATAGGCGACACCGCAGGGATTGGCATGTTTGACAATGACCACCGCGGGCCGGTCTTTATCCAGTTCGCCCAAAAGGTCCAGCGCCGCATCCGTATCATTCAGGTTGTTATAGGATAATTCCTTGCCCTGAATTTGGCGCGCGCGGGCAATGCCGGGTTTGGCCGGTTCGGTCAGATAAATCGCCGCTTCCTGATGCGGATTTTCGCCATAGCGCAGAATCTGGCTGCGATTGGCGGTAATGGTCATGCGTTCCGGGAAACGTTCATCACCAATGGTTGAGAAATACTGGGCGATTGCCGCGTCATAGGATGCCGTTCGCCGGAATGCGATCGCCGCAAGATCACGGCGTGTTTGTGCCGATGTGGCCCCGTCCAGCTGGTCCATATCGTCCAGAACCCGCTCATAATCCGCCGGATCAACCAGGACGGTGACGAAAGCGTGATTTTTTGATGCCGCCCGGATCATGGCCGGTCCGCCCACATCGATATTTTCCACGCAATCATCAAAGCCGGCACCTGAGGCAACGGTTGCTTCAAACGGGTAAAGGTTCACGACCAGCAGGTCGATATTTTCAATCTGATGGGCAATCATTGCCGCCAGATCCTGGGAATTGTCGCGTCGGCCCAACAGGCCGCCGTGAATTTTGGGATGCAGCGTTTTGACCCGACCGTCCATGATTTCGGGAAATCCGGTCACGGCTGATACATCTTCCACGACGATACCGGCCGCGCTCAATGTTTTTGCCGTACCTCCGGTGGAAAGTATGTGAACCCCACGCTCGACCAGCGCAGTTGCGAAATCAACCAGCCCGCCTTTATCGGATACAGAAATCAGCGCCCGACGGATGGGGTGATCTGGCAAAAGGGCTGGGTCAGACATGGGGCCACCAAAGGGATTTCAAACGGGTATCGGACAGCATACTGCCGCCATGGCGGGGTAGCACAGATATCGCCATGGCGAAACGCCCAAAACATCAAATGATCGATTTGGAGCCGGTGCCGATAAATTGAAAGAATTTAGGCGCTATGGCCCCAGCAGCCCGGATCAGACCAGCAGGTTGAACTGGGACCCCGGACGGCGGCCACCACGGGCCGCAGCCGATCCCGATACTTCGGCATCAAGACGATTGGTCTGGCCATCGGTTGCCTTGGCCGAGCTTTCCCGACCGCGTGAACTGTTGTTCCGGTCGGACTGGCTGGTTGAGGCAACGGCCTGATTGGTCTGATTGCTTAGCGGTCGGGCAATAGATGCCACCTGGGCAGAAGCGACATTATTCGCTGCTGCCTGGGCCGCATTCTGGGCCAGATTTGCCTGAACATACTGAACAGGCTGGAAGGGATTAAGCGCAATCGATGACATGTCCAATTTCTACACTAATTGGACAGCCGCGTCAATTCAGTGATTCGGAGGCCTGGGCACAAAAAAGAAACCCCGCCGAAGCGGGGTTAGATTTGACTGCACCGTAACGAGGTTTGCATTCACCAGTTGTTACGGTGGCCCTTGGCAGGGTCTTAGACGCGGATCAAAAGATGAGAGCCGCTAACGGTCCAAAACTATATTTCTAGAGGTGCTTTGTCAACGCTGACATCCCCAGCCCATGAAGAACTGCGGCGCGAACACGGGCAAGATCGGCACTTTGGATTGTATCATAATAGTAAATTCGCTTTCCTCCCTGGTCCTTGCCCAGACGAATAAAGTCCAGGCGTCGCAAGGCAACCGAGATGACCATATCAACTTTTACCCAAACACCTGAGCTGGCCAAAGGGGCCGGGAGCGGGGGCTGAAAATTCAACTGGCAGTGATATTGCATTATTGTTTGAGGCGCGGTCATGCTTAACGCTACCACCGTACAAAGTCCCGGCCGCGCGCTGATTTTGGGACTTATAATAATAACAGGGCGCGTTTTGACCATTTCCGGCGCCTGAAAACCTTCGTCAAACCGACACATCAGGATGGAACCGATGGGGGGATGCTCTTGAATTGCCAAGGGTATTGGTCTCCGGTCAGTACAATGACCCAATGCAACAAGGTAACGGATGACCACAAGCGGCATCGGCCCCGGTCTATTGTCACCAAACTCA
>CAISDR010000395.1 GCA_903884125.1 uncultured bacterium | reverse complement strand
CTGGCAGACCCTTCCGGCGGAAGAGGCGCAGCAAGGGTGCAATATGATCTACCGCATCCCATCCAGCTTCGCCGCAACTTGTCTTGAACTCGTCAATTGCCTGCCAATAGGGCAAACGCTGCGTACCTATCGTGCGATATTGCACATCGATAATGAGCAATGCGGGGTGTGGACCCAGCCCGGTCGGCCGTCCAAATCCTGCAGACTCATAGCGCCTGATTTCCTCGGCACTAACAATACCGTCCCAAGGCCGAGCGCTCATCAGATACCTGCACGACCAATTGTGGAATACTTACTTTCCAACGCATCATATTTGTCCTTTCGAACAATCCTTTGTCGCTCAGCAAATGTGGCTAGCTGACCTGCAACACCATCCAGCGAACCAGTGCGGTACAGCTCACCCAACACGTTTTGCATCGCTGCGATTGATGCCTGCAGCGCTGCGTTAGCGTAAAGAATAAGAGAAAACCCCATTGCATCCAATTCTGCCAACGGAAGTGGCGGCGTCTTGCCGCCGTGGACGATATTTATAATCTGCGGCCTGCCCAGCCGTGCCGGTACAGCGCGCATCTGCTCGGTCGATTTAACCGCTTCCACAAAGGTAATATCAGCACCGGCGTCGATATAGGCCTGAGCTCTTTCGATCGCGGACTCAAACCCTTCGACTGCAAAAGCATCCGTTCGCGCCACAATCTGCAGATCGCTGTCGCGCCGTGCGTCGACCGCAGCCTTGATTTTATCGACCATCAGTGATGACGCGATAACCGACTTACCTTCAAAATGCCCGCAACGCTTGGGAAAGTCCTGATCTTCAAGCTGAATTGCATTCGCACCAGCAGCTTCAAGGGTGCGGACGGTGTGATAGACATTAACGGCATTTCCAAAACCGGTGTCAGCGTCAACCACAAGGGGCAGATTCACGACGGATCTTATACCGGTGACCGCGTTGGCGACATCCGTCAGACCCGTTAATCCGATATCCGGTAAACCGAAATTCGTATTGCTGACGCCAGCGCCGGTCACATATAGCGCTTCAAAGCGAAGGTCTTCGGCGATCCGAGCCGCCAGCGGGTTGGCAACACCCGGCAAAAGCATTGCTGGACCCGTCAAAAGGCGGGTTTTGAAAGCTCTGTTGCGGTTTATTTCAGTCATGTCTCGCCCTGTGAAATTGACGTTTTAGCCGGATTTTTCGCCACGATCAGGGGCGCCGCGACTACCCGTCAACTGTTGACAGTCGAACATAACGGTTGTCATATTGCAAGAGGAATGGCGAGTGCGATGAGATGAGCAACCTTTCAAGAATCCCTGTTTTCGTCCTGACGGGATTCCTCGGGAGCGGCAAGACAACGCTCCTTAATAACCTGCTCAAACAGCCGGATTTTGCAAATACCGCAGTTGTAATCAATGAGTTCGGCGAAATAGGCCTAGACCATCTTCTGGTTACCAAGGCACAGGAAAACATCGTCCTTCTGGATGCGGGGTGCCTCTGTTGCACAGTGCTTGGATCCCTAAGGGAGACGCTGGCGAATCTCCATCAGCAACGATTACAGGGCATGATCCCGCCTTTTGAGCGCCTGATCATCGAGACGTCAGGCCTGGCCGATCCGGGTCCGATCCTCCAGTTAATGATGCGCAATACCCTGATATCGAAGTTCTATCGGATGGCTGGATTGATTTGCATGGTCGATTCCGTATTTGGATCAGATACCTTGCACCAAAATCCGGAAGCGAGGGAACAGGTGGCTTTAGCGGACCGCATTTTGGTAACAAAAACCGATCTTACGGGAAGCACTTTTTCTGATCAGCTTTTTGCGCAAATACGGGCAGTCAATCCAACAGCTGATGTTCAAAAAGTTATCAAAGCTGATTTAGTCACTGCGCATTTCACTGGAAGACACAGCCATTCGGCCAGCCCGCCATGGCTCGGGTGTATTTCACAGCCATCTGCGGATGAGCCTTCTGAACCTGAAATGCACGACTCGACAGTGACATCTGAGTGTTTTTGGATTGATTATCCATCTACATGGTCGGGGCTTGCGTCGTGGATTGATACTATACGTCGCCGATACGGAACTAATCTGCTGCGCTGCAAGGGGCTGATAAGAATTCAGGGCCTGCAGGGACCCGTGGTCATTCACGGGGTAAAGACACTATTCGACACATCGCAACTTCCTGTCTGGCCTGACGACGACCAACGTTCGCGGCTGGTCATCATTGGAAAAGGGCTTGATCGGTCGGTGATTAGCGCGTCATTGGCCTGGCTGCTGGCGCCTGAGGGCACGCAACCGCCTTTTGATCCAATGACGGCGCCACCGGTTTGGACGGCTGCGTAGTCCCAATTGCAAAGTAAGGGAAAAATCAATGCAGTTTGATTGCATCATCAAAAACGGGACCGTGGTTGACCCGGCAAATAACATGTCCCGGCTGGATATCGGCATCAGCAATGGCCGGATTGCAGCGCTGCTTCAACCGGGCACCGAAACAGAAGCAATTGAAATCATTGACGCGACGAGCCACCTGGTCTTTCCTGGCCTTATTGATGCCCATGTACACTTCGGATTCGGCGAGCCGGTTAGCGAATATGTAACCGAGACGATTTATGCCGCCCAGGGCGGATTTACAACGATACTTGGCTATCTGCTCAACAATGAACCTTATGGCGGCATTTTTGACCGCGAACTTTCATTGGCTAAAGAACGCGCTTTTGTCGATTTTGGTTTCCATTTCTGTACAGCCACCGAAATACACCTCCATGAAATGAGCCAGTAT
>CAISDR010000394.1 GCA_903884125.1 uncultured bacterium | reverse complement strand
ATCAGCTTCAGGCCATGCAGATGTCCTTTTCGATCATGCTGCCGTCGATTCTTTTGTCGGGTTTCATGTTTCCGTTTCGGGGCATGCCGCTTTGGGCGCAGATCATCGGCGAAGGCCTACCTGCCACACATTTCATGCGGATCATGCGCGGGGTTCTGTTGAAAAATAACGGATGGGTCGAGACATTTCCCGACCTGTGGCCATTGGCCGTAATCCTTGGCGTCGTGACCATTGTGGCGCTGCGGCGGTATAGAATGACCTTGGACTAGCCAGACCACCCATTGCAGATATTAAGGTCGATATGGGATAAACCCGTCCTAAATCGGCAATGATCTCAACAGGTCAGGAAATTCATTCATGAAATGGGCAATCCGCGGGCTAATCGGCCTGATTGTATTACTGGTGGCAACGGGTGTTGGGCTTGGCCTGTTTGTCCGCTCGAGCCTGCCGCAGCTGGCGGGTGTCGCTAAGCTGCCCGGATTACCGGGATCGGTGACCATCACCCGCGACAGTGCGGGCGTTCCCACGATCACTGCTCCGGATCAGACCAGTCTGGTTATGGCGCTGGGATTTGTTCACGGCCAGGAACGGTTTTTTCAGATGGACCTGCTGCGCCGGACAGGTGCCGGTGAAATTGCCCAACTGGTCGGCCCGGCAGCCGCGAAACTGGATATGCCACATCGTCTGCATCGCCTGCGCGCACGCGCAGATGCAGCATTTGCGAATGCAAGCGCCTTTGATCGCGACATGGCAATGGCCTATGCCAAAGGTGTTAATGCCGGACTGAATGGTTTGAGCGCGCGACCATTTGAATATCTGCTATTGGGTAAATCACCCGAACCGTGGCAACCGCAGGATTCGCTGCTGGTCAATGCCGCAATGTTTTTCGACCTGCAATCATCCGATGGCTGGGACGAAGTGCGCCTTTCGCTGGCACAGGCCGGTCTTGGCAAGGAGATGGCGGATTTTCTGTTTGCCAAAACCAGCGAATTTGATGCGCCGCTGGATAATACCAGCTTTCCCTTGCCGCCTATGCCAGTGACTTTGGCTAAAACAGACAATAGCAATCCAGCACCACAAGCGGACCCACCTGTCCCCGGCAGCAATAATTGGGCAATTGGTGGCAGCCTGTCGCGCCGCGATGGATCGGCGATCATCGCCAATGATATGCACCTTGGCATCCTGTCACCAAACATCTGGTTTCGGGCGCGGCTGATTCTGGCCGCCACCGCTGACCAAAAACCGGAACTCGATATTGTTGGCGTGACCCTGCCGGGTACAGGCGGTGTTCTTGTCGGCTCGAACGGGCATGTGGCCTGGGGCTTTACCAATTCCTATATTGATACTGGCGACGTGGTGGTCTTGGAGCCGTTTGACGGCAATCCCATGCGGTATCTGACCAAAGATGGCCCAAAAGATCTGGTTCAGTTTAAAGAGTCGCTTTGTGCGGCAAAGGACTGCCCCAGTCTGGACATCGAAGATTCCATCTGGGGACCGGTGATCGGCAAAGACAGCGAAGGCCGTAAACTTGCCTATCATTGGGTTGGCCATGATATCGATTTTTCCGCCAGCACCACTTTGCAGGGTCTGCAGCAGGCAAAGTCCGTGGACGAGGCATTGGCTGTTGCCCACAAGGCATCGATCCCCAATCAGAATTTTGTCGTCGGCGATCAGCTTGGCCATATTGCCTGGACGATCGCAGGCCGCGTGCCTCGGCGCTTTGGTCTTGATGGCAGCCTGCCCACATCCTGGGCGGATGGTACCAGAGGCTGGGATGGCTATTTGTCCCCTGATGAAGTGCCGACAATTATCGATCCTGCCGACCATCGCATATGGACGGCGAATGGACGGGTCGTCGGTGGTGCCGCCCTGGAAAAACTTGGCAATGGCGGCTATGCGCTTGGCGAAAGGGCACGATCCATTCGCGACCTGTTGCGCGCCAAAGACAGCTTTGATGAACGTGATCTGATGGCCATTCAACTGGATGACCATGCACCGATCATGAATTTTTGGCGCGATCACCTGCTGGGGCAATTGCGGGCGCGCAATGACGACCCGAATGCAACTGCGATGATCCGCGAACTGGAAAGCTGGGGCGGGCGGGCATCAGTTGATTCCATCGGCTATCGCCTGATTCGAACCTATCGCAAATCCCTGATTGATCGGATTTATGGTGGCTATACCAAGACCATCGCGGCCAATGCGGACCCGGTCAAAAAATCCCGTTGGATAAGCCAGAATGCCGAAAGTGCTGCGCGCCGTCTGATCACCGAACAGCCCGCCGAGATTATTCCGGCAGACTATAAAAATTGGGGTGACGTGTTTGACGGGGCGCTGGCTGATCTGAGACAGGATATCAATACGGCTGGCGGGCTGAAACGTTATAGCTGGGGCGAGCGTAATCGCGCAGCGATCCACCATCCCCTGTCGATTGCGCTACCCGCCCTGTCAGCGCTGCTCGACCCGCCCAATGATCCACTGCCGGGAGATAATAATACAGTTCGTGCTCAGGGACCCGGGTTTGGGGCATCAGAACGGCTGGTTGTATCGCCCGGTCATGAGGACAAAGCGCTGTTCCACATGCCATCCGGCCAGTCGGGGCATCCCTTGTCACCTTATTTTCACAAGGGGCACGCAGACTGGGTTGAAGGTAATCCAACACCGCTGTTACCGGGGTCTACAGCATGGACCCTGCATCTTGAACCTTAGCCAAATCCCTTTTCGGTCCTGATCTGATGGTAGGCATCATTGATGCGGGCCAGTTTGGCATTGGCAACCTTTATGATGTCATCAGGCACGCCGCGCGCGATCAGGCTGTCGGGGTGATGTTCCTTGACCAGCTTGCGATAGGCACTTTTTAGTTCCGCTTCGGAGACTGAACGATCCACCCCAAGCATTGAATAGGAACAGCTGAGTTCAAAGCCCACATGGGCAGCCTTCACCCGTTGGAAATATTCATCTGTCAGACCAAAAAGATGGGCGACCGAAAGCAGGAAAGCTTCTTCTGCTTCGGCGAGGGCGCCATCCGCCATTGCAATGGTGAACAGGCTGTCCAGCACGTCCTCAAGCACCGACGGCCGTGAGCGAAATAATCGACCGATTTGACGTGCGTAATATTCGTAACCGGCTGTGCTTTGCCGGGCCAGATCAAATAGCATGGCAAGGCGCGCCTCCTCGCCGGGCGGCACCTGAAACAGGCGCTTGAACGCATTAATTTCATCGCGGGTGACGTGCCCGTCAGCCTTGGCCATTTTGGCCCCCAGGGCGATCACCGCCATGGTGAAAGTAACCTGCGCAGATGCGCTTTCAGGGTCAGGCGGGCCTTCCAGTTCGTCAAAGATGCGATCAAGCGTGAAATGCCCGGCTACGCCGCCCAGCACTGCGCCCACCGGCCCGCCCAATGCCAGCCCTGCTGTTGCACCGATGATTTTGCCCCAAACGGACATCCGACTCCTCCTTGGCGTTTTCAACATATAGACGAACTCGCCCATATCTGTCACACCGGAAGCGCATGTATTGTATTTTCATCCTGACAGGCTCTAGGAGACTTCGGTGAAGCGTGATCTTGCCCAAATGGCACAGCAACCGTTCGACCTCGTCATAATTGGCGCAGGCGCCACCGGTGCTTTTACAGCCTGGGATGCCGCCCTGCGCGGCCTGCGCGTTGCCCTGATCGAAAAGGGCGACTTTGCCCATGCCACCAGCGCCTCATCGACAAAGCTGGTTCATGGGGGCCTGCGCTATCTCAAGGGACTGGATTTTGCGCTGGTGCGCGAAAGTCTGGCCGAACGGCGAATCCTGTCCCAGATAGCGCCGCATCTGGTCCATCCCCTGCCCTTCATGCTGCCAGTCTATAATGCCGGATGGATGAACAGGCTGACACTCGAGGCGGGGCTGACGCTTTATGACCTTCTAAGCTTTGACCGCGGCTTTCTGGACGATCCGGACAAAAGAATGCCACGGCATCAGATGATCTCGCGCCACAAGGCCATCGGCCTTGAACCCAATCTGGGCGATGTGGGCCTGGAAGGCGCGTTCATCTATTGGGACGGCCAGATGGACTCGCCTGAACGTCTGGCAATGGAAGCAATCATCGGTGCGGTCGAATATGGCGCGAGTGTCGCCAATCGTAGCGAAGTGACCGGATTCACCCTGGAGTCCAACCGGGTGACGGCGGTCAGAGTCAGTGATCTTGAATCAGGTCAAAGCTATGATATTCGCGGGCGGCTGTTTGTAAATGCCACAGGCGCGTCCGCAGATCAGATGATGACCCTGGCCACCGGCGATTCCGCACGCACGATCATTCGATCAAAGGGCATTCACGTCATCACGCAGAGCCTGACCCAATCGCATGCGCTGGCCCTGCAGGTTGGTGATCGCCATCTGTTTGTTGTTCCCTGGCGCGGACATTCCCTGATTGGTACGACCGATACCGCCTATGACGGGCCGCTGGATCGTATCGTGCCGACGCGCGAAGACGTGCTTGATCTTTTGAGTGTGGTCAATCAGACCATGCCCAAAACGCCCATGACCTTAAGCGATGTCAAACACGCCTATGCCGGTCTGCGACCGCTGGTAGAAGATGCCGGTGATGAATCCTCATCCACCTATTCAAAGTCCCGCAAATCCGAAGTGCTGGACCACGAGGCCGAGGGAAGTGTCGCCGGACTGATATCAGCCCTGGGCGGCAAATGGACCACATCGCGCCATGTTGCAGAACAGGTGGTTGATCTGGCAGAACGCAAATTGTCCGTCTGGGCCGCCCGTGGCCAGACAAAATGGACCCCATTACCGGGCGGCCAGACCGGACGGTTTTCATCGTTTCTGGACCGTGCCTGCAAACGCTATGACATGATCGACCCCAAAATTATCGCCGCCCTGGCGCGGGATCACGGCGCGCTGATTCACGATGTTATTGCCAGCGCAAATGGCAATGCCGATTTGCTTCGACCTCTTTCAGATGGCAACGAATATGCGATGGTATCGGTCATTCATGCGATCCGTCATGAAATGGCCTTGCATCTGGATGATATCCTGATGCGCCGGACTGGCATCGGCACGCTGGGCAGACCAGATGATGCCGTGATTGATGCAATCGCCGATATGATGACTGGCGAATTGGGATGGGATCAGGCGAGACGGCAAAAGGAAATCGATATCGCGCTGGATCGCTTCCCGGTTTTCAACTGAACCAGCCTATTTGCCACCCATCATCTGCATGAATTGGGCAGCACTTGATGCATCAAGTTTCAGGCGGCGGCTTTCCGGCGCCAGTTCGAAAAGCGACGCCATTTGCGGGCCACGCTGGATGTCCGATGCTTCAACCTCGACTTTGCCCGCCTGACCACCGAAGCTGCCTTCGCCACGGATGCGCATGATTATGCCATCGCGGGTCACCCATGCCCGCCCCTTGAAACTTGCTACCGGCGGATAATTCATTTCCACGCGATAGCGGGTTGTGGCCTGACCGTTGACCGACTCTGACCCTTCGGCCACCGGATTCATGCTGGCGCCGGATAACAGACCTCTAAGGGGAAATCCGCCCTTGTTGAAATCGATCTCAAGCGCAAAGCCGCCGGGCATCAGCACATCAGCCATGTTGGTTTCAAGGTTCAGGATCACCACTTCCTTGCCCAAACGCAGATCATGGCGATACCCATTGGGGGTGCGATACATCCGCCCTTCGTTTTTGTGAGTCTCGCCAGCGACGATTCTGGCCGAATAGCTGGGCGGTGTCGGCCAGCCAGATGCAAGCGCATTGCCAGCCTGAAAAAAGACGACCGCAATAACCAGTAACCGCCTGATCATTTCAATGCGTGCGCCACCGATTTGGCTATTGCTTCCAGCGCGGGCGGCCCGGCTGGCACCATTCGGGTCATGCAGTAAAAATTATGAATCATGCCCGGCGCTTCAACATAGGTCACGGGCCTGCCCGCAGCCTTCAGCTTCTGTGCATAGGCACGGCCCTCATCCCGAAGCGGATCAAACTCTGCGGTCAGGATATAGGCCGGTGCCACACCGGACAGATCACCAACGCCAAGTGGTGCCAAAGCCGGGTCTTTGGGATCATATCCCTTGCCGACATACTGGTCGCGAAACCAGTCCAGCGTCATCTGTTCCAACACGAAGCCTGCGGCAAATTCCCGATGCGCGCCCTGATTGGGGTCGGCAAAAAGATCAAGCCAGGGGCAGCACAGAACCTGTAGCCGCGGTGCCGGACCGCGCGTTGCCGCCTGACGCTGGGCGATGACAGCCGCCAGATTGCCGCCTGCCGAATCACCACCGACGGCGATATTGGCGCCATAACTGGCAACTGCCCATTCATAGACGCGGATACAATCGTCGAGCGCCGCCGGAAATCCATGTTCCGGGGCCAGACGATAGTCAACCGCCAGGACCCGGACGCTGGCGCTGTTGCACAGTCTGCGGCACAGACCATCATGTGTATCCAGGTCGCCAATAACAAAACCGCCGCCGTGGAACCACACCAGCGTGCCGGTCGGATCACCCAGAGGGCGGTATTCGCGTACCGGAATTGGCCCATCCGGCGCATCAACCGCAAAATCCTTAACCGCGCCGACAAAGGTTGAATTGTCATCGAGCATCACGCTCATCTGCCGATACATTTCGCGTCCAGCGGCAATCGGCAGATCATTCAACTTGGGCTGGGGGGCAGCTTTCATCGCCTCCAGCATTACGCCTACAAATGGATCTAAGGGCAATTGCGTCTCTCCCAAAAATTACTCAGTGATTTTGTCCCATGAAACGGGCTTCTTCGGCCGTCGCCTCGCGCTCCAGAACGCTGTTGCGTTGGGGAAACCTGCCAAATCGTTCGATCATCGCCAGATGATCGCGTGCCGCGCGAATTGCGGCTGGTTCGCCCAGGCGTTCTTCGATAAGGGCTACCGAGCGGTATTGATCAGCCAGATTTTCGCTGTGCATGAACGGCAGGTACAAAAACAGACGTCGTTCGCGGGGCAGTTCCATATCCAGTCCGCGATCAATTGCGGATGTGGCAATTGCTTTTGCTGCATCATCATAGCCAAATGACTTTGGTTTGCCGCGATACATATAGCGGGGAAACTGGTTCAAAAGAATGACCAGCGCCAGACAGCCATCAGCACAATTTTCCCAGGTTCCCAATGCGCCTTTGGCCGCCCCCTCAAAAAGCGGCTCGAACAGGTTTTCAATTTCCGCATCAAAGGCAGGATCCGACAAAAACCAGCGCGCCATGGAATGACCGGAAAACCAGAAGCCCAAAACATCCTCAGGCTGAGGCAGACGAAACACATGAGTCGACTTTGACCGGGAATGCCCTTCCCCCTCAGCCGCCGGCTTATTTGTGCGCCCACCCATGGAGGCCCTTTCCTGCGTGGTCTGTCCTAGCGGACGATCACATTCTTGAATTGCCAGGGATCTGATTTGTCCAGATCTTCCGGGAACAGTTTCTCTCGATCTTCCAGCGGCGTCCAGTCGCCATATACCCCCACAACCGGGCCCAGATAGGGCATACATATTTCCAGAATCCGATCAAAATCGATTTCGTCCGGATCCACAACCCCACGATCGGGATTTTCCATCGCCCAGATCATAGCGGCCAAAACCGGGGCGGTCACCTGCAGCGAGGTGGCACTGTTATGCGGACACAACTCGCGCGCTTCGTCAATCGACAGGCGTGATCCGTACCAATAGGCCCCCCGGGTATGGCCTGCCATCAGAACGCCCAGTTCGTCAATGCCCGAAATGATCTCGTCCACGATCAGTCTTTGACGGGATTGTTGGATGAAATTCTTTCCCGCAAACTCATGAAGCGACAGGATCGCGGCATCACAGGGATGATAGGCATAATGAACCGTCGGACGATAGGTTACGCTGCCAGCTTCCCTGTGGGTTAGATAATCTGCAATCGAAATCGATTCCCCATGCGTAATCAGATAGCCCAGGAACGGGCCTTCAAGTGGGGTCCATGTGCGCACGCGCGTCGCAGCACCCGGCCTGTTGAGATAGATGGAACATTGGGGTCCAAAACTGTGATGTGCCCCATCGGCCGGAAAATGTTTTTCGTGTGTGCCCCAGCCTAATTCGGCTGGCTGGCAGCCTTCCGAAATAAATCCATCGATTGACCAGGTGTTGACGAATTCGTCCAGTTCCTTTGGTTCGGCAGCCATCTGCGTATCGCGCTCGGCAATATGAATGACTTTGACATCCAGACGATGTGCCAGAGCCGCCCATTCCTCGCGGCTGGTCGGGCGTTTGACCACGATTTCCTGATCCGAGGCCAGATCAAGCAATGCCTGCTTTACAAAATGGCTGACAAGGCCGGGATTTGCACCATGGGTTATGCACGCGGTTGGCCGCCTGCCGGGTAACGACTTTAATTTATGTGCCATTTCCCGCAGGCCATAATTGGATTTGTCAGATACCGATAAATTGGGATCGGTATAACCGCCCGGCCAAGGTTCAATGCAGGTGTCAAGATAAAGTGCGCCGACACCATGGCAATATTCAATCAGCGCCAGCGATGAAACATCAACCGACAGATTCAGACAAAAATCACCTGGCCCCAGACGGGTCGAAAGCATCTGGCGAAAATTTTCGCGGGTTAGCGGATTGACCTCGAAAGCAATGCCGAAATTTTCGGCTATGTGCGCATTGTCGTCATCCGCCGCAATTATCGAAATGCGGGCCGGATCCATGTCGATATGGCGCAGGATCAGAGGTATGACCCCCGTACCGATTGACCCGAATCCGATCATCAGCAACCGGCCATCAAACTTGATATGCTTTTTGAATTCGCTCATGCGAAATAATCCCCCGCGTTCCATCTGACGCTGAAATTGCAAAACCTTAAGCGCCTCTAACCATGCCAACGCCCGGCATGCAAGCGCCAAAAGCACCGAGCTATGGCAATGTGCGTCATTGAATCGTCACGCAAGGCGCGCAAGGATGCCGAATGACCTCAGAACCAGATTCAGATGATCCCAAACCCAGGGCCAGAATAAGGTCCCTTTGGGACGGCATGTTTGGTCAAACCCTGCGCCGGACCGGGCGCGCGCTGGCCCACAAGAATTTCCGCCTCTATTTCACGGGTCAGCTTATTTCCCTTGTGGGTACATGGATGCAGTCCATGGCGCAGGGCTGGCTGGTCTATCGGTTAAGCGCGTCGCCCATTGATCTGGGGCTTGTGGCCTTTGCAGGTCAGTTACCGGTGTTTTTGCTTTCGGCATTTGCGGGTGTATTTGCTGATCGCATAGATCGTCGCCTGATTATTCTGACCACCCAGAGTGTGGCGCTGGTTCAGGCCATCTGTCTGACGACCATTACATTATCAGGTGTCGTTGAAGTCTGGCATGTGATCGTGCTTGCCGGAATTCTTGGCATTGCTACCGCTATTGAAATACCCGCCCGCCAGTCCTTTATGGTTGATCTTGTCAGCCGCGAAGACCTGCCAAATGCAATCGCACTTAACTCCTCGCTTTTTAATGTCGGACGGCTTCTGGGTCCGGCAATCGGCGGTATTCTGGTTGCGGCCCTGGGCGAAGGCTGGTGCTTTGGGGTCAATGCGGCAAGCTATCTGGCGGTTATCTTCTGT
>CAISDR010000393.1 GCA_903884125.1 uncultured bacterium | reverse complement strand
TGGTGCTGATTGGCGCATCAACCGGCCGCGCCGTGGTAACAATTGGCGTGCGTCCCATTGGCACCGGGCGCAGTTTGTGGCGTGTGGCCTTGTCCGCTTTGCGCCGCCCGCATGACGTGGCACCGGCGGCTCCTTTCGGCGACATGCTTGACCGCCTGCCTGTGGGATTTCTGACGGCGGATGCCGATGGCCTGCTGGGACTGATCAATGAAACTCTGGCCGGATGGCTGGCGCTCGACGGCCCAAAATTTGGGGGGCGGCGCGGTATGCAGGGACTGTCGTTGACTGACCTGTTCGGGCCGGGCGGGGCAGAGGCTCTGCTGGGCGGGCCTGCCGGGCGTGGTCTGGTCCGGACCATGCGCGCGCGCCTTGGAACTGATGACGGACAGAGCATTTCTGTACCCGTTCGGGTGGTCGCGGGCACGCTAAAGCGTGCGGGGCCTTCACCTGCACGGCTGTTTGCATTTCTGGTTGATGAACGCATGGCCGGTGAGGCCGTGGCGCAGGCCGATGATGGCCCGTTGGGTTTTGGTGCCAGTCGTTTTTTCGAAGCAGCGCCGGTGGGTATCGCGTTGGCCGCCCCCGATGGCCAGCTGCTGGATGCCAATGGCGCGTTTCGCTTGTTAGCCGGTATTGGTCCAGGTGAATTGCCAAAGCTTCAGGATCTGGCGGTGCTTGAAGAACGCACAGAACTTGCCGAACGCATTGCATCATGGGCGGGTGGCGAAGGTACCGGGGATGCACCGCTGGATATTCGTCTGGCAGGGCCGGTGGAACGCGGTCTGCAATTACATGCAGGCTCTGTTGAAGGTCCAACCTCGCGTGCCGCACTTGTCATCGCGGTCGATACATTCCGCCAGCGATCAGTTGAACTGGAAGCGGCACAGGCTCAAAAAGCGCAGGCGCAAAAGATGCAGGCTGTCGGGCAATTGGCCGGCGGTATTGCCCATGACTTCAATAATCTGCTGACGGCCATTATCGGTTTCAGCGATCTTTTATTGGGACGCCATCAGCCGGGCGATCCGTCCTTTGCCGATATCATGCAGGTAAAGCAGAACGCCAATCGCGCCGCCAGTCTAGTGCGCCAGTTGCTTGCCTTCTCGCGCCAGCAGAAATTGAAGCCAAAGGTTCTGGACCTGACTGAAGTTATTTCGGATCTGTCGAATTTGCTGACGCGCCTGTTGGGCACCAATGTAAAGCTTGAGGTGATCCATGGCCGTAATCTCGGGCCAGTCAAAGGCGATCCGGGCCAGTTGGAACAGGTGATTATCAATCTGGCGGTCAATGCACGCGATGCCATGCCCGATGGCGGTACCTTGACCATCCGCACCGCCAATGCGACCGCCGCGGATGCAGGTCCCGAAGCTGCTGCGATGTTGACGCCCGGCGAATACATAATGATTGAGGTGGCTGATACCGGCACAGGCATAGCGCCGGAACATCTGGCCAAGATTTTCGATCCGTTCTTCACCACCAAGGAAGTGGGGCAGGGCACGGGACTTGGCCTTGCCACCGTTTATGGCATTGTGCGTCAGTCCGGTGGTGCGGTTGTACCCAGCAGTCAGATTGGCATTGGCACCACGTTCCGTATCTATCTGCCCCGGCACATGGAAGCCGTTGACGAGACGGACGCCCAGACCGCGCGTCAGGACAAGGCCGAAACATCGGGTCGCGATCTTTCCGGCAAAGGGATCATCCTGCTGGTTGAAGACGAAGATGCCGTGCGCACCTTTGCCTCACGCGCGCTGTCCAACCGTGGCTATCAGATGCTGGAAGCGGCCAATGGTGAAGCAGCCCTTGATATCCTGCGCGCACATACAGGCGAGATCGATCTGGTTATATCCGATGTGATGATGCCAAACATGGACGGCCCGACATTAGCGCGCGAAATCCGCAAGCTGCGCCCAAATCTGAAAATGCTGTTCATTTCGGGTTATGCCGAAGAAGCTTTCAAGAAATCTCTGGAGTCCATGGACTCATTTGTCTTCCTGCCCAAGCCATTCACGCTCAAACAGCTGGCGGCCAAGGTCAAGGAAGTTATGAGCGATGAAGAGCAGGCAGAGGCGGGCTAGGCAGGGCGTAGTTCCGCAGGCCATCAGGCAGCCATTCCACCTGACCCGACCTGCCATTTGTTTGTGGCCAGGCAAACAAGGCGGCAAGCAGCATCAGCCACATCCATACAATGTTGGATTTGCGCCTGAAATGCACGTGCCTCCGCATGGTATTGCCCCCATATCGACAAACTATCGATTGTTAAAATAAGAGCATGATCCTCAGGCCGGTGGTCAAACGCTTTTTCGCAATTCGGACGCATTAACCATAATTTTATTCAAAAACTATTGCGAGCCGCGCGAGTGAGATAAATGGCGCGCCGCCAGAGACGTTCCACGCGATGTTCAGAAAATAATGTTCTTGTTTCGTTTTTGCTTGCGAACCAGAACAAAGTAGGTACATTCATTAATAAGAGTCGGGTTACAAGATTTGGCGGCATCAAAAACGCCATCACCATCTTGACGCGATTGCGACTTCAAACTGGCCGAGCTAAAGGGAGTGGGATATGAGCGCGAATCTCCGCGTCGTTGAAAAGGGCTCTGACAACATGGATCGTCAAAAGGCGCTGGATGCGGCCCTCTCTCAGATTGAACGTGCTTTTGGCAAAGGCTCGATCATGCGCCTGGGCCAGGGCGACAAGGCGGTTGAAGTTGAAGCGATTTCAACCGGTTCGCTTGGCCTTGATATTGCCCTGGGCATTGGTGGCCTGCCCAAAGGGCGGATTATCGAAGTCTATGGCCCGGAAAGTTCGGGCAAGACGACGCTGGCACTTCATGTGGTTGCCGAAGCACAAAAGCGCGGGGGTATCTGTTCATTCATCGATGCCGAACATGCACTTGACCCATCTTATGCCCGCAAGCTGGGCGTTGATGTGGATGAATTGCTGATTTCCCAGCCCGATACGGGTGAACAGGCGCTGGAAATTGCCGACACATTGGTGCGGTCGGGGGCGGTATCCGTGCTGGTGGTGGACTCGGTTGCAGCATTGACACCCAAGGCCGAACTCGAAGGCGAAATGGGCGACAGCCATGTGGGGCTTCAGGCCCGGTTGATGAGCCAGGCCTTGCGCAAACTGACGGGATCGATTTCCCGGTCCAATTGCATGGTGATCTTCATCAATCAGATCCGCATGAAGATCGGCGTGATGTTCGGTTCGCCCGAAACCACAACAGGTGGCAATGCGCTTAAATTCTACGCATCGGTCCGTCTGGACATCCGCCGTATCGGCGCGATCAAGGACAAGGAAGAAGTGGTTGGCAACCAGACCCGTGTCAAAGTGGTGAAGAACAAGGTTGCTCCGCCGTTCAAGGTTGTTGAATTCGACATTATGTATGGCGAAGGCATTTCCAAGCCGGGCGAATTGATCGACCTGGGGGTCAAGGCCAATGTGGTGGAAAAATCCGGATCGTGGTTTTCCTATCGCAGCCAGCGCATCGGGCAGGGACGCGAAAATGCCAAACAGTTCATGCGGGATAATCCGGAAGTGGCAACAGAGATCGAAGCAGCCATTCGGGCCAATGCGGGCCTGATTGCCAAGCAGATTATCGGCACGCCGGAAGAAGGTGCGGACGGAGAAGAAGAATAGGCTTAGAAGTCTTATTCGGTTTGTTTGGCAGCGGACCCCTGAATCTCAGGGGTCCGTTTGCGTTTGGGAACAAAATCTGCTCTGGCTAGTCACCTTGGCCAGTTGTATAATGCAACTGATAGATGGAGCCCCCCAATGTCTGAGCCTCAAATTTCTGAACGTCCGGATTTACTGCGACTTGATTCCGCGCGCATAATTGAACTGGAACGGCGGGATGAATTATGGGCCATTTTGCGGCAGGAAGCCCAGGCAGCGGCGGTTGCCGAGCCGATTTTGGCATCACTTCTGCATTCAACGCTGATCTATCACGATTCATTTGGCGAAAGTCTGGCGCAGATACTGGCGCAACGGCTCGATGGCGAAGGCCTAAGCGCATTGATGCTGCGTGACGTGTTTTTGCAGGCCATTTCTAACGATCCATCGATCAGCAGGCAGGCTGAACGTGACCTGCGCGCGATCCGCGAACGCGATCCGTCTTGCCGCAGTTATCTGCACCCGTTTTTGCATTTCAAAGGCTTTGCCGCCCTTGAAGCCCACCGGATTGCGCATTGGCTTTGGGGGCAGGGGCGGGACCTGCTGGCATTCGAATTGCAATCGCGGGTATCGCGCCTGTTCCAGGTCGATATTCATCCCGCGGCAGTCATCGGCGGTGGCGTGTTCATTGATCACGGCACAGGCATTGTGATCGGCGAGACGGCAGTGCTGGGTGATGATTGTTCTTTGCTGCAATCCGTAACCCTCGGCGGGACCGGCAAAGAACGCGGCGACCGTCATCCAAAAATCGGGCGTGGTGTTTTAGTCGGTGCCGGCGCCAAGGTTTTGGGAAATATCCGAATTGGTGATGAAGCGCGGATCGGGTCCGGATCGGTTGTTCTGGATGACGTGCCGGCCCGGTGCACCGTTGTGGGCGTGCCTGCCCGTCCGGTCGGCGGTCCCTGCTGCCCGGAACCGGCCAAAAGAATGGATCAGATATTCGCCCATGACGATCTGCCCCCCCATTCAGGGTGATCATTCAAAAAATCAGCAATTTTATTTTGGAAAATTCGCATAGACTTCAGCAGTCGGGCCCGGTCCAATGCTGGAGAAATTTTATGATGCGGTTTTTCAGCTTCGTTACAGTCCTGACGATTGGCTTGTCATCAGGTATGGGTAACGCGCAGGCGGTTTCACCTGATGCACCGACCGTAAGTGCCTATAAGGCCATTGACCAAATATTTGATGACTTTCGGCTGGACCAGCATATTCCGGGTCTTGCCTATGGCGTTGTTGTGGATGGTCAGCTGGTGCATATGCGCAGCTTTGGGGTTCAGGATATTGAAACCGGTCGCCCGGTAAATGCCGACACGCTTTTTCGTATTGCGTCCATGACCAAGGCTTTTACCGCTTTGACCATCCTTAAACTGCGCGATGAGGGCCGTGTCCGTCTCGACGATCCGGTCGAGACCTATGTGCCGGAAATGAAAGGATGGACCTATCCCACATCTGACTCACCTCGGATTCGCGTGCGCCATCTGCTTAATCATGTGGCGGGCTTTGTCACTGATGATCCATGGGGCGATCGCCAGACGCCAATGACTGAAGAAGATTTCACGGCGCTTTTGAAGGCTGGAGTGCCATTCACCCGTGCACCGGCCATGGCGCATGAATATTCCAATCTGGGATACGCGATATTGGGGCGGGTGATTACCAATGTTTCCAGACAACCCTATGACCGGACCATCATCAGCACACTGATGCGGCCGTTGGGGATGACGGATACCGGCTTCAAGGCTGATCAGGCACCGATGGAACGCCGCGCGCTTGGTTATCGATGGGAAGACAATAACTGGAAGCCAGAACCATTTCTGGGCCATGGTGCATTTGGGGCCATGGGTGGCGTTCAGACCAGCGCAAACGATTACGCAAAATGGGTCGCATTTCTGTTGTCGGCCTGGCCACCACGCGATGAAACCGATAAAGGTCCGGTCAAACGCGCCAGCGTGCGTGAACTAGCCGAAGGATCAAACTTTCCCGCCATTCGCCCAAGACCGGGGAAATCCGGCGCAGACTCCTGTCGCGAAGCAATCACTTATGGCATGGGCATGCGGGTTGCTGTCGATTGCGATCTTGGCCTGACGCTCAGTCATTCGGGCGGCTACCCCGGTTATGGTTCACACCTTCTTTTAATGCCGGACCGGGGGGTGGGCATTTTCGCCTTTGCCAATCGGACTTATGGCGCGCCGGTCAGTGCGGTCTGGGATGCAGCCATTACCCTCAACAATCAGGGCCTATTGGCACAACGGCGACAACTGCCCGTCAGCAGTGAAATCATGAATGCTCATAAAAAGATAATTGATATCTACCAATCCGGCAGCCTTCAGGGGCATCTAGATGATCTGGCAATGAATTTTCTGATGGACCGCGATCTGGTGCATTGGGCGCATGATCTGGCCGACCTGAAAGCGCAGGCAGGTAATTGCGCCAGCCCGGATAATATTAAGGCAACGGGCGCACTGACCGCCGAATTTACATGGCGCTGTGACCATGGCCGGATCAGGGGTGGGGTCGAACTTTCGCCGACACAGCCACCCCGGCTACAGCAACTGGAACTGACCGTTATACGGCCTTAAGCCTTCAAAACCACACGGCCCACAACTTTGCCATGTCGCAGATCATCCAGCGTGCGCGTGGCATCGGAAAGTGCGCGGGTTTCAATGGGAATTTGTGCGACGTTGCCGCTGCGGGCCAAAGCCAGTGTTTCGTGCAGTTCTTTCAGCGTGCCAACATAGGACCCGCCGATTGAAATGCCGCGCATCGGGAACATCACGATGGGCATTTCAAAATGCCCACCAAAAAGTCCCACAACAATCGCCTTGCCCCCACGGCGCAATGCGCCGGTTGCAAATGCCAGACTGGTATCCGCGCCGACAAAATCGATGGCACCGGCGACACCGCCCTGGGTATCTTTTACCAGCTGTTTGACGGATGCGGGATCTTTCGGATCATAGACCGCAGCGGCACCGGCTTCCAGCGCCGCTGCACGTTTTGCCGGGTCAATATCAGCGACGATTGGTGCAATGCCGAAAATTGCCTTGGCAAAGGCAATAGCCATCATGCCAACACCACCAGCGCCCAGAAGCAGTATCTGATCGCCAGCAGCCAAAGGCTCCAGCTTTCGTAGGGCGGCATAAGCGGTAAGGCCCGAACAGGCAAAGGGTCCCGCGCGGCTTTCGTCAATGCCATCGAACGGCACCAGATAACGTGCGTTGGGCACCATCACATGGTCTGAAAACCCGCCATCAACCTGAATACCCAGTTGTTTGGGTTTTGCGCAGAATGGTTCATCACCGCGCAGGCAGGTGGCACATACGCCGCAGCCAATCCAGGGATAGACCACCCTTTTGTCACCAATGGAAACTCCGGTTGCATCAGGGCCGATCGCGGCTACTTGCCCCACGATTTCGTGCCCCAGGGTAAAGGGCAGTTTGCGGCCCGCGCGCACGTCCATATCCTGACCACGGCCCAGATGGAACGATCCATCGTGCAGGTGAACATCGGAATGGCAAACACCACAATAAGATATGCGAACGAGAACTTCGGTTCCCTGAGGCACGGGTGTCGGATAATCCCGATTTTCCAGCGGCGCGCCGTAATTGATGATTTGTTGAGCCTGCATCCTGACCTCCCAGTTTTACCGGGGCACCTTACGTGGGCCGTCGGTTCCTGCCAAGTGCGCATCAGCAGGTTCATGGTCGCCAGCGCGCGCTTGAACAATCTCCGTTTGGCCGCCAGACTGGCGCTATGATCAACCTCCCGATCCAGACCGAACCAGTGCGCCTAGCCTATCTGGATCTCAATTCCAGCCCGGAGCAAGATGTACTCGTGCTGTCCGGGGATTGGGTGATCGGCTCGGTTGGTGCAGTGGATGATCAACTGGCAAATATTGCACGACAGGGAACCAAGCCGTTACGGGTTGATCCGTCGGGTATTGCACGCATGGATTCAGCTGGTGCATGGATGATCGCCCGGATGAAACGGGATGGCGAAAGAGCGCGTCGGCCCGTCGAAATCGGTGCCAGTATGCCTGAATGTCAGGAGCTGCTAAATCAGGTGCTGGCAACTTTGCGTCCACCACTGCCCATACCGCGTCCGGTCCCCGGTTTTATTGCGCTGCTTTTGGGGTTGGGCCGCTATACGATTTCTCTTGGCGCGCGCATTTCACGGATGTTGAGTTTTTTTGGACTGCTGCTGGTCACCATAGCCAGCCTGATTTCGCGTCCCAAACATTGGCGTGTGACATCAATGGTCTTTCACATGAAAGCTGTCGGGGTCGATGCAGTGCCCATTGTCGGTCTGATGTCATTTCTGATTGGTGTCGTACTGGCCTATCAGGGGGCAAGCCAGCTTCAGCGATTTGGCGCAGAAGTATTTACGGTCAATCTGATCGCCCTGTCGGTTTTGCGTGAAATCGGCATTCTGATGACGGCAATTCTGGTTGCTGGCCGGTCAGGTAGTGCGTTCACTGCGGCGATCGGGTCAATGAAGCTACGCGAAGAGGTTGATGCGCTGCGGGCGCTGGGACTAAATCCGGTCGAGGTGCTGGTGGTGCCACGTGCGCTGGCGCTCTTATTTACGCTACCCATGCTGGCGGTGTTTGCGGCGATTGCAGGTTTATTGGGCGGCATGATCATGTGCTGGTCGGTGCTGGATATATCACCTGTATCATTTATGGTCCGTTTGAATGAAGCCGTACGGATCAATCATTTTCTGGTGGGTATCATCAAGGCCCCCTTCTTTGCATTGGCAATTGCAACAATCGGCTGTTTTGAGGGTTTCGAAGTTGAAGGCAGTGCGGAATCGGTCGGGCGCCTGACCACTGTTTCGGTGGTCGAATCCATCTTTGTCGTCATTGTACTGGACGCGATCTTTTCCATCTTCTTTGCCACCATCAACTACTGACGGGGTAATGATGACGAGCGCCAACCCGACGATTGCCATTTGCGTGCGCGGACTGACCAACCGGTTTGGCGCACAAGTAGTACATGAAAATCTTGATCTTGATGTGATCCGGGGCGAGGTGCTGGGGGTGGTCGGCGGATCGGGAACGGGCAAGTCGGTTCTGCTTCGAACACTGATCGGTCTGAACCGACCCGCCAAAGGCCAGATCCGGATTCTGGATACAAACCTTATTGGTGCCAGTGATCGCGATATGCGCGCGCTGGAGCGGCGATGGGGCGTGCTGTTTCAGGACGGGGCGTTGTTTTCATCGCTGACCGTTGCTCAGAATGTTGACCTGGTATTGAAAGAGCAGACCGATCTTGGTCCGCGTTTGCGTCGCGAAATAGCCGCGCTGAAAATTGCCATGGTCGGGCTGCCACCGGATTCGGGTCGCAAATTTCCTTCCGAACTTTCCGGCGGCATGCGAAAGCGGGCCGGTCTTGCGCGTGCACTGGCCCTTGACCCGGAAATTCTTTTTCTCGATGAACCGACTGCTGGACTTGATCCCATTGGCGCTGCTGCCTTTGATGAACTGATCAAAAGCCTGAATACGACGCTTGGACTGACGGTCTTTCTTGTCACCCATGATTTGGATACGCTGCATGCGATTACGCATCGGGTGGCGGTTCTGGCCGAACGACGTGTGATCCGGTGCCTGCCCTTGAAAGAACTGGTCAATGATCCGCATCCCTGGATACAGAGCTATTTTTCCGGACCTCGCGGCAGGGTGGCTGCCCTTTCCCATGCGGGGGCTGCATGACAGCCTTTGATCAACGCCCCAAGGAACTTACCTGATGGAAACGCGGGCAAATTACCTGGTGGTGGGCACATTCACGCTGGCAGCGTTGATCGGTGCATTTGTTTTCGCTGTCTGGCTGGCGAAAAATTCCTTTGATACCCGCTATGCCACTTATGACATTTATTTTGCGGGCTCGGTCGCAGGCGTCAAGACCGGCGGTGACGTGCTGTATAACGGAATCAGGGTTGGTGAGGTGCGCTCATTGCGGCTGGCACCGCGTGATCCGGGCCGCGTGCGGGTGCGTGTCGAGGTCGATAGCTCAACACCCATTGGTGAAGATACCGTGGCCAGTCTGGAGCTTCAGGGGCTGACCGGTGTCGCAGCCATTCAATTGTCGGGTGGTGCACCCGACAGCGCGGCATTGCCCTTGATGCCGGGGGAAGACTATCCGGTCATCCGTTCCAAACGTTCAACACTTGATGAACTCATCCAGGGCGTGCCGGGTCTTCTGACCAAGGCAACGGATGTGCTGGCGCGTCTGAACATGATGCTGTCGGATGAAAACCGCGACAGTGTACGTCAGACACTGCATAATGTTGCTGTACTGTCCAATTCGCTGGTCGATCCAAAATCCGATGTTGGACGTCTGGTGTCAAATTCCGCCGATGCAGCGGCCGAATTCAAGGCGGTAGGCGCGAAATTTGTGAAGCTTTCCGACCGCCTGGAATCGCTGGTGTCCCAATCGGACGAAGCGGTTCAGAAAGATCTGCGCCCGCTGTTGCAACAGACCCGCGCTGCCATGAAAAATGTTGAAAGCCTGACGGCTGGACTTGATCAGATGGCGCAGTCCGCAGCGCCTGGTGTTGAAGCCTTTGCCAATCATGGCCTGCCCCAATTTACCGCTGCGGCACAGGATTTAAGGCAGCTTAGCCAGACGCTGGACCGTGTGTTGCGGCGGTTTGAAAGCGACCCGGCCAGATTTTTGTTGGGCGAAAGCAAAAACGGATATCAACCAAAATGATCAGCTCGCGACGCCGTATATTGGCCGGTCTGGCCCTGACACCGTTTTTGTCCGGATGCGGGTCACTGGTTGATCTGCCGGGCAAGGGACCGGGTGCTGCTTTGTATAATTTGCGTAATGCTGTCCCTGTTTCATCCGCCAAAGGCGGACGTGTTTTGAATGTACAGGTGACCATTGCTGAACCCGTGGCCGACCGGGATCTGGACACCGACCGCATAGCGTTAATGCCCACTGATCGGCGCATCGACTATTATGCTGATGCCAAGTGGTCCGATCGTGCCCCGTCCGTGGTGCAAAGTCTGTTATTGGCAACTTTGCAGAACACCGGACGGCTGCCCGCGCTGGGACGCCCCGGCGGGATGACCGCTGATGTGGCGTTAATGGGCGAACTGGACCGGTTCGAGGCCCATGGTACATCACGTCCGGAAGTATCCATCGCCCTGAACCTGCGCCTGATCACGCAGCCGGGTGGTCGATTGATCAGGGCTCAGCGGTTCAGTCAGAATGCGCAGGCCGCCGGCAGCGATGTCGAAAGTGTTGTGGCTGCATTTGAATCTGCGATGTCGACGATCCTTGCCCAGGCATCAGTGTTTGTGTTGCAGGCACTGGAAACGCGGTAGGTTTCCATGGTCAGTTTTCAGCTTGGACGTCTGGCTGGTCCAACAGGTGAACTGCTGATTATTACCGATGATAATGGTTTGGTGTGCGCGCTGGATTTCCATGACTATGAAGAACGTCTGCATCGACTGCTGCGACTTTATTATGGCGGTGTCCATTTGAAGATCGCGCCGGTGCCGAAAAATATTAGCCGCGCATTGGACTCCTATTTCGCTGGCCAGATCGATGCAATTTTGGGATTAAGCTGGAAAACCGCCGGTAGTGTTTTCCAAAATCAGGTCTGGCAGGCGCTAAGAGAAATTCCAGCAGGCGAGACGATCAGTTATGGCCAGTTGGCGGAGAGGATCGGACGGCCAAAGGCTGTGCGCGCAGTGGGTGCCGCCAATGGCGCGAACCCGATTGCAATCATCCTGCCATGTCATCGCGTAATTGGCGCATCTGGCCAATTGACCGGGTACGGCGGTGGCCTCTGGCGCAAGGAATGGCTGCTGGCGCATGAGCGGAAATATCTATAGCAAATGATGTGGCAGCAAACCCGGATTCCATTCCGTCATCAGGATATGGGAATTAATTGAGGCGCTTTCATGAGTGGACTGGACCCCTTTGGGAAATCTTTCGAATACCTCAAGGTCTCTCGCAGCGAATTTGTGGCGGAGGTTACTTTGCATCGCCCGGATGCGCGCAACGCACTAAACACGGGGCTGATGCAGGAACTGATCGATCTGGGTTGCGCGTTTCGACTGCGCAGCGATATTCGCGCGATTATTCTGACCGGCGGGCCCACTATCTTTTCAGCAGGCGCTGATCTGGGCGGGATCAAGGAAAGGGTGGCATCACCAACAATCCTTGAAATGCGCGAAGCCCTGATGATCGGACCGGACATGTGCAAGGCCTGGGAGGATATTGAAGCAGTAACAATCGCTGCAATCGAAGGGTATTGTATTGGCGGCGGCTGTGCGCTGGCGCTGGCATGCGATTTTCGGATTATGGGCGAAGGTGCCTATCTTCGACTGCCAGAAGTGCCGCTTGGGATTAATATGAGCTGGCGCAGCGTCCCGCGTATTGCAAGCCTTGTTGGGCCATCGCGGGCCAAGCGGTTCATTATGTTTGGCGAGGCAGCGGATGCGGCAACCTGTCTGGACTGGGGATTTGCCGATGAAATCACGGCCCCGGGCAATGCGATGGTGGTCGCCAAAACATGGGCTCAAAAAATATCGGACCTGCCGCCAATACCGATCCGCATGACAAAAGAAGCTGTAAATATGTCGGTGAACGCTAACCATCTGCCCACCAGCTTCATGGATCGTGATCAGTATATCGTAGCCGCAAAAAGTAATGATTTCCGCGAAGGTCTCAACGCATTTCTTGAAAAGCGAAAACCAAATTTCAAGGGCGACTGACCGAGAAATTCATTGTTCGACTGAGCAGGACTATCGCAAGGGGAGCGAACACCGAACTATTAGCCCTTTAACCGGCCCACAGATTTTGCCAGCAACAGATAAACTTTGCCGGTTTCAGATGTCAGGAATGTTTTGGCCAGCACGCCTTCGTGATCGAGATCCAGTGCGCGTCCGACGGTTTCTTCAAACTGCTGGAGATACCGATCCGTGTTACGGCGGAATTCCGAGTTAATCTTGTAGCGTTCCAGAATTGGGGCTTCGGGCAGGCGCGTCTTGATGGTCAGCAGTCTGCGCAGGAAGACATCTTTCTCGCCCGATACATAACGCTTCCACAAATCTTCGGGCAGATCGCGTTCCAGCACGCGGTCAATATCAATTGCCAATGACTGCAATCCTTCGACCACCAGCGCCGATGTCCGCAGAAAGCTGTCTTTTTCCTGATTGCGGACATCGCTGATACGTTCCATGGCCTGTGAACGCAACTGGTCTGCCAGTGCCAGCAGACGGTCGGCATCTGATTGCAATGCCCGGCTGGCCCCGCGTACCTGTTCTGCGGCCTGATCTGCTGCATCGGCAAAACCGCGGGCGCGCAATTGGAAGCCGCGTCCGGCACTGTCCAGTTCCTGCGCGGCGATCTCGGCAGCCGTGCGGATATGTTCCGCATCCGCTTTCAATGCGCCACGCATCCCTTCCAGACTGTTATTGGCCAGTTCGGCTTCGCGTTCGACTGTGCCGCGCTGTTCAGCCAAGGCCTGACGCTGGCGTTCCATATCCTGTGCGGCGCGTTGTGCCACAAGTCCCAGTGCATCCGCCTCGCGCTCGACCGCATCGCCCATGTCGGCGATTTTGTTGACCGCACTGTCCGCATGAACCCGCATCGCACGGTTTGTTTCATCGAACTGATCAATGGCACGCAATAATTCTTCGGCAACCGCCCGGCCGATTTCGCCCAGCCGGGTCGAACGTCCTTCGATTGTGTCGCTGGCTTCCAGCAGCAGACGAAGGGCACTGTCGCCGGAACGTGCCAGTGCACCTGTGGCATCGGCAAGTTTTTTCGCCGCCATGTCGCCAGCCTGGGCCACCATATCGCTGGTACGTGCCGCACGTTCGCCAACCTGCGCCAGGCGATCTTGCGTATCCGATGATGCCTGACCGATTTCAGTGACTTTTGCGGCCACTTCCGCCACGCGGCCAAGAACTGAATCTGTTGCATCAGTCAGGTTGGCAACAGCTTTAAGTCCGCGGGCTTCAATATTTTCAAGTTCGAACGCCATCCGGTCGGATGCACCAAAAATCCGCTCGGCAGTGCGGTCAGATGCTTCTGCAAATCCTTCGGTATGGCGGCGCACATTTTCAGCAAGCCCGGTCAGGCGTTCATGGGTACCGGCTGAAATCTCAACCAGCTCACCGGCGGCAGCTCTGATCGCGTTGCGTACATCGTCAAGCCTGCGGGTTGCGCGATCCGATACTGTATCTGCACCACCCAGCGCCTTTTCAATGGACTGGCCCACATGGGCAATGCGCGCCATCGCTTCTTCGGCGGAAATGACAACGGATCGTACGACGGATTCGAATGCTTCACCGGTGACACCCGCGCGGTAACCGGCCTCCTCTATGGCGCGGTGGATCGACTGCGCATGTGCGTCCAGACCCAGTTCAATTTCACGGGCACGATTGGCGACAGCTTCGGTCAGCGTGTCGATTGTATGCGCACGTTCGGTCAAAAGCTGCGCCAGCATCAATCCCTGCTGGCCGGATTTGACCACCGCTGCCTCGACATGCTCGCGCTGGGCCTTGGCCTTCTGGTCGATCTGATCCAGCCGGTCCAGCGCGTCCATGGATGTATCAACCAGCCGGTTTGCCTCGTTGCCGATGGACTGGGCCTGCGCGCCCAGTTGCACGATGACGTCCTGGCTGCCGATCATCAGGTTTTCGCGTTCATCTGCCAGTGTTCTGGCAGCAGCCTCGATCGCCTGAGCGGATGATCGGGCGTCATCAACAAAGCCCACCACTTCCAGCGAGGCGGACCGTGCCGCGTCGCGGATGGCAGCGGCGGCCTGTTCGGCATCATGTGAAAAGGAATCCGCTGCCTGACCAAGTGTTGATCCGGCGGCGCCCACATGGTCGGCTGCAACAACGACTGTCTCGCGCAGGTCGGCGGCATGGCGGGCCAGTTCATTTGCGGTCTGGCTCAGGGCACCGGTTGCCTCTTTGGCGGTCGCACCCAGTGTTCGGGTGCCATCTGCCAGAATATGTGACGCGTTTTCCAAAGCCGCCGTGGCAACAGATGCGGCCCGTTCCAACTCGCGGGTCTGCCGGTCAAATGATGTCCCGGCATGGGTTGCATCAATAACGGCCTGTTCTGCTGCACGCCGCAGGCGTTCGGCCCCGGCCTCAAAGCCGGATGAGGCACCAAGAATAGTTGCCTCTGCATCGGCCACAGCGCGTGACACACTGGCGGCCGCCCGTGCGCCCAGGTGGTCGATCATCGGACCGGCGCGAGCGACTTCGGCCTCAAGCGCTGCGGATAAGCCGGAAATGGCATCGCCCTGCTGACTCAGCAGATCAAACAGACGCTGGGCACGCGCACCGGCTGTCTCTGTTGCCTGGGTCAGGACAGTAGTGGCATCATTATAGCGCGAGGCAATTTCGATGGCCTGTGCGGCACCGGTGCGCGCCACGCCTTCAAGCCGTTCGGACTCCTCGCGCGCGGCGGCCGCTGATTTGCGGGTTTCTTCGATGACACCGACCAGCCCTTCCAGCAGGGCGCGGGCGCGCGCATCCAGTTTGCTGGCAGCAACATCGGTTGCCTCGGTCGCTGCTTCAGTGGCATCGCGCAGGGATGACAGGTGTTTGCTGGCAACCTGATTGGTGCGATCAGCCGTCTCGCTCAGCCTGTCAGCGACTTCGCGTAATGCCTCGCGTTCAGCCTCAAGGCTCTGACGCATGTCGCGGGTGCGTTCACGGGCCTGTTCGGTGGTCTGACCCAGCGCACGTGTCTGACGCTCGAATGTCGCCTCCATCATGGCAAGTCGCGCGGCTGCGGCTTCTGACGCGGATGCCAGTGCTTCGGATTGTGCCCGCAGACTGTCGGTAATCGCAGCAACCCGGCCCGCCGCACCTTCGGCCGGATAGGTCAGGGCCTGAAGGGCTCGTATCAGGTCGGCCGCGGTCTCACGCAGCAGATCGCCGCGTCGGGCATAGAAAAACAGCACCCAAGGGATGGTTGCACCGGAAAAGATCCCGACTGCATAGGCAACGATTTCGCCGGGTGTCAGGTATTTCAGTCCTTCGACGCCAAACAGCGAAATAATTACCCAGCTCCACACCCCCAACCAAAGGCTGGACATAATTACGGCCGCGCCAAAGGCCAGCGGGCCAAACGGGAATGGCCGTGGGACGGAAGTCAGGTCAAGTTCGCCTGGCGTGTCGGTAATGCCAGCCGCTCGGGCGGCGGCACGGGCGGCGGCGGCCAGCGCCCGCTCGGGGTCCCGCCCCGGATCGTTCGACACCATGTCCAGCGTATTGGGCATGATATTAGGACGTGCGTCAAAATTCAGGCCATTGGCGTCCTGGCCACGCATTTCCGCCAGCGGAAAGGGCACAATCGGGCTGTCGGCGTCGCTTTCGCCGTTCAGGTCTGCATTGGGCCCCATGCCCTGACCGGGTTTGGGGTCAGGGATCTGGGGTGACAAATCGATTCGCGACATGGCGATCCTCTACCCCTTATATGCTCAAAGGTGACAAAGCTTGGCCGCAAGGTCAATAAATAGAAGCATTTGCCCCCTTTGACGGTCCTGATCATAGGTCTATTGTGCGCCACCGCGCTATATATGCTCCAGCGGGACCTTTATTTCGGGTTTTTGCATGCCTCAGATTGAAAGCCGTATCGATGTCAAAAGCCAGGCCTTTGCGGCCAGTCTGGCCCGCGGGCAGGCTTTGGTGGCTGAGCTGCTGGCAAAATCAGCATTGGCGGCCCTTGGCGGCGATGAAAAGTCACGACAGCGGCACATCGCACGTGGAAAACTATTGCCGCGCGACCGGGTGCAGGGGCTGTTAGACCCCGGGACTCCGTTTCTGGAACTGTCCGGTCTTGCCGCCAACGGGATGTATGAGGGTGAAATACATGCAGCCGGGCTGATAACCGGGATCGGCCGGGTACAGGGCCGCGAATGTATGATCGTGTGCAATGATGCAACAATAAAGGGCGGCACCTATTTTCCGGTCACCGTCAAAAAGCATCTGCGGGCACAGGAAATCGCCCGCGAAAACAGGTTGCCGTGCATATATCTGGTGGATTCCGGTGGTGCCAATCTGCCCAATCAGGCGGAGATTTTTCCTGATCGCGACCATTTTGGCAGGATATTCTTCAATCAGGCCAATATGTCCGCAATTGGCATTCCCCAGATAGCGGTGGTGATGGGGTCGTGCACGGCGGGCGGTGCCTATGTACCTGCCATGTCCGACGAGACCATCATCGTGCGCGGGCAGGGGACAATATTTTTGGGTGGGCCACCGTTGGTCAAAGCCGCCACCGGCGAAATCGTCTCGGCCGAAGATCTTGGCGGTGCCGATGTACATGCCCGAGTATCCGGCGTGGTCGATCATTATGCCCATGATGATCATCACGCTTTGTCTTTGGCCCGCACCATTCTGGCCACCTGCGGATCGGCGGGTCCGGTCCCCGTGCAGTTAAGACAGCCGAAACCACCCGCCTATGATCCAGCCGAACTGGACGCCATCATGCCGATGGACCTGCGCGTGCAACTGGATATTCGCGAGGTGATCGCGCGTTTGGTTGACGGGTCCTTGTTTGACGAATTTAAGCCTTTATATGGCAGCACGCTGGTCACAGGCTTTGCCCATTTGCACGGCATCCCCATCGGCATTGTTGCAAATAATGGCATTCTGTTTTCAGAATCGGCGTTAAAGGGTGCGCATTTCATCGAATTATGCGCCCAGCGGAAAATTCCGTTGCTGTTCATTCAGAATATTTCCGGCTTCATGGTCGGCCGAAAATATGAATCCGCTGGCATTGCCAAGGATGGCGCGAAAATGGTGACATCGGTCGCAAGCGCGGCCGTGCCTAAAATCACCCTTATTGTCGGCGGTTCCTATGGCGCAGGAAACTATGCCATGTGCGGACGGGCATATTCGCCGCGGTTTCTGTTTTCCTGGCCCAGTGCGCGCATTTCGGTCATGGGCGGTGAACAGGCAGCCTCGGTTCTGGCAACCGTGCGGCGCGACAATATTGAAGCGGCGGGAAATACCTGGTCGGCGGAGGATGAAGCCACTTTCAAGGCCCCGATCAAGGAACGATACGAAGAAGAAGGCTCCCCCTATTATGCCACTGCCCGTTTGTGGGATGATGGGGTGATTGCACCGGCAGATACGCGCCGGATTCTGTCTATGGCTTTTGCAGCCTGCCTGAATGCCCCCATACCGGACACACGCTTTGGCGTGTTCCGCATGTAAGGAATATGCCGATGTCCGATGATATGGTCCTGCTGGATATGACACCGGAAGGTGTGGCCGTGGTCAGCCTGAACCGGCCAGAAGTTCACAACGCTTTCAACCCGCAGGTCATTGAGCGTCTGGATGAGATTTTTGCCGATCTGGCGCGTGAATCACATATTCGTCTTGTATTGATCGAAGGTCGCGGCAAGAGTTTTTCGGCCGGTGCGGATCTGGACTGGATGCGACGGGCTGCAGGCTTTACGCCGCAGGAAAACCGGGAGGATGCAGAAGCACTGGCGCGCATGTTAAAGCGCCTGCGCGAACTGCCACAGCCAACCATCGCACTGGTGCACGGTCCGGCAGTTGCAGGCGGTGTAGGGCTTGTTGCAGCCTGTGATATGGCGATCGCGGTGCGGCCGGCATTTTTCCGGCTGACCGAAGTTCGCATCGGCCTGATCCCGGCGGTCATATCGCCTTATGTTATCGAAGCAATCGGTCCGCGTCAGGCACGACGGTTTTTCCTGACCGCTGAAAGTTTTGATGCCGATGCGGCAAAGGCCATGGGACTGGTTCATATCGTGGTTGATGATATGAACGGCCTGTCTGCGGAAGTTGAACGGCTGAGCAGTTTGATTTTCGAGAATGCACCGGGCGCGATAAAGGCATGCAAGGATCTGATCGACACAGTGGCCGGTCCCGCTGCAGATGACGAGCTGGTGCAGGAGACCGCATTCCTGATCGCATCCCAGCGCCAGACACCCGAAGCAATCGATGGTATCGGTGCCTATCTGGAAAAACGCGAACCGGCATGGCGCAAAACCGAATAGACAGCCTATGATCAAATCGCTGCTCATCGCCAATCGCGGCGAAATCGCCTGCCGGATTATCTTGACGGCCCGGAAAATGGGCGTCCGGACGATTGCGGTCTATTCCGACGCAGATGCGCAGGCGCGCCATGTGCTGATGGCGGATGAGGCGGTGCGTATTGGAGCGGCAGCCCCTCGCGATAGTTACCTGAATGCTGATGCCGTGCTTGAGGCCGCCAGACGTTCAGGTGCCGAAGCCATCCATCCCGGTTATGGATTTCTGTCGGAAAACGCAGATTTTGCCGATGCGGTTGCGGCTTCGAGCATTATTTTTGTCGGCCCTCCGTCTGAGGCAATACGGGCGATGGGGCTTAAAGATCGCGCCAAAACTTTGATGCAGGCCGCAGGCGTACCCATTGTGCCCGGCGAGTTTGGCGAAAATCAGGACACGAATTTTCTGGCGCGGCGGGCTTCCGAAATTGGATATCCCGTCATGGTCAAGGCGGTTGCCGGTGGCGGTGGCAAGGGCATGCGACGCGTTGATAAAGCAGGTGATTTTCAATCCGCTCTCGAAGGATCAAAGCGTGAGGCGAAAAGTGCCTTTGGTGATGACCGGATGATGGTGGAAAAATTTGTTACTGCACCCCGCCATGTGGAAGTGCAGATTTTTGCCGATACCCATGGCAATGTCGTTCATCTTTTTGAACGCGACTGTTCATTGCAGCGTCGCCATCAGAAAGTGATTGAAGAAGCACCGGCGCCGGGCATAACACCCGCGTTTCGTAATCGAATTACCATGGCGGCGATCACGGCGGCGAAAGCCATCGGATATGTGGGCGCGGGAACCGTTGAATTCATTGCCGATGGTGGCAATGGACTTGATCCAGATCGGGTTTATTTTCTGGAAATGAATACGCGGCTACAGGTCGAACATCCGGTTACCGAAGCCATTCTTGGCCTTGATCTGGTCGAATGGCAATTGCGTATTGCTGCTGGTGAGAAGCTGCCGGTGGCACAGCAGGACCTGTCAATTTCCGGTCATGCGATGGAAGCGCGCCTGTATGCGGAAGACCCGGTTCGTGGATTTTTGCCCTCGACCGGGGTTTTGCAGCATCTGAAACTGCATTCGGAAATTGATGGACTGCGCATTGACGCGGGCATCAGTCAGGGTGGCGCGGTAAGCATTCATTATGATCCGATGATTGCCAAGATCATTGCTCATGGCCCGACTCGTCTGGATGCGGCATCACGTCTACAGGCCGCGCTGCGGTCGGTTGAGGTGATTGGCGTTGAGACCAATGCCGCATTTCTGCAAGCGCTGGTCAGCCATCGGGCATTTCTGGCAAGTGACGTGGAAACCGGGTTCATTGAGCGTCATCTGACGGATCTTGTTCCAGTTGCTGTCGATACGCCAAGCGAGCAGGCTTCGTGTCTGGCCGTGCTGGCTCTGGTGCGTGCCCGCCAGCAGACGGCCTTGGCCAAAGATGCCTGTTCGCCTTTTGCACAGCTTGATGGATTTCGCGTAAACGGGCCGGCATGTGAAACCGTCATTCTGGACTGGCGTGGTCACACCGTGCAGATGAAGCTGGTTCATCACACAGGTCATATCAATGTCAGTATGCACGGACGATCAATGGTGGTTCGCGGCGATCTGGATCAGCAGGGTCGACTGTCGGCAACAATAAATGATTACTCATGCGCCGGTGTCGGTCTGATCGACCTGCCCGCTGGCCACATTGTGATCCTGATCGATGGCCTGACCTGGCATTTTGACCTGCCGGACTATTCAAAGATCATTGCTGAAGCCGTTCAGGGCGTGGCGCGGGTGACAGCCCCCATGCCGGGCAAGGTGATCGCGGTGCTGGTGGAACAGGGCGCCCAAGTCCGTGAGGGGACGCCACTGGTGATACTTGAAGCGATGAAAATGGAACACACGCTTAGTGCGCCAGGCGATGGCGTAGTGTCCAAACTTGCTGTGTCCATTGGCGATCAGGTCAGTGATGGCGCACTGATTGCCTCGATCGAAGCGGAACATGGTGCCGCAGCGTGAGCGTGCACATCATCAAACTGTGTGTCGGGATTGACAGCATTGACGACCTCACCAAATGGCAAGGGCGTCGAAAGCGTATCGAACACTGGACACGCATGACACCCAAACGTGACAGTGAACTGCTGGATGGCGGTTCAATCTACTGGATCATTCGCGGCCGGGTGCAGGTGCGCCAGAAAATTCTGGCGCTGGACAGTGGGGTTGACGATCAGGGCGTACCCCATTGTGTACTGGTATTGGACCGGACACTGGTGCCCGTCGTGCCACGCCCCCACAGGCCGTTTCAGGGTTGGCGATATCTGGACCCAAAGGATGCGCCAAAGGATCTGGGTCAGGATTCCAATGGTGACATGCCGGAAGAAATGGCAAAGGCACTGGCCGAAATGGGCCTGATCTAGCAGGCAAGGATGTTTTTATGACGCGTACAAACGGTCTGGCGCATGTCGTCGTGCTGGGCAATGAAAAAGGCGGATCAGGAAAATCGACCGCCGCCGTGCATGTTATCATTGCATTGATGCGTATGGGCAAACGTGTCGGGTCCATTGATTTGGATGGCAGGCAGCGGTCTTTGACGCGCTATCTGGAAAACCGTGATCAATGGGCAGCCAAGCGCACGCTTGTTCTGGAACAGCCGGAACACATGGTTCTGACGCCTGACGAAAATCCGGATCGCCCAAGTGCTGAACAGGCAAATGAAAATTTGTTTGCTGCAACGCTGAACCGGTTGCGGGAAACGTGCGACTTTGTTGTCGTGGATTGTCCGGGCGCGGATACGCATTTATCGCGACTGGGTCACCGGGTCGCCGATACTTTATTGACACCCATGAATGATAGCTTTGTGGATTTCGACCTGCTGGGCAAAATCGATCCTGACACGATGACAGTGGTAAAGCCCAGTTTCTATTCTGATCTGGTCTTTGATGCACGCAAGCGGCGCGCGATCAGGGATCGCAGCACGATTGACTGGATTGTCATGCGCAACCGGATGCAAAGCGTGGATGCACGCAATAAAAAGCGTGTGCTGTCAGGGCTGGAAGCGTTGGCCCCGCGGGTTGGCTTTCGGCTGGCGGCCGGATTATCCGAGCGCGTGATTTTTCGCGAACTGTTTCCCTATGGCCTTACCCTGCTGGACCTTGCCGATGGGCGCACAGACATTGCCGTGACAATGTCACATGTTGCCGCCCGGCAAGAGCTGCGCGACCTGCTGGTCACGCTGCAATTGCCGGGACTGGAACGGGCAGCGGCCGCCGTCTAAGTCAGAGTTTGTCAGGTCCAAGGCGCACAACCGCCTTGCCCAGATTTTCACCCTGGAACAGGCCGACGAATGCATCGGTTGCGGATTCGATACCTTCGTAAACTGTTTCGCGCCATTTGATCCGGCCTTCGGCGATCCACTGGCTCATGTCGGTCATGAACGCGGGTAACATGTCGTAATGATCGGAAACGATAAAGCCGCGAATATTCAGGCGCTTTGGAATGACCTGCACGATATTGCCGGGGCCTTCGGGCATGGTGGTGGCATTATATTGATCGATCATGCCGCAAACGGCGATCCGCCCGAACGGGCGCATCACGTTCAACGCTGCAACCAGATGCGCACCACCGACATTTTCAAAATAGATATCGACGCCGCCGGGCAGTTTGGCTGAGATTGCCTTGGTCAGGTCGCCGGCAGTTTTGTAATTCAGCGCGTGATCACATCCCACCTCGTCCAGCAGGTATCTGACCTTGTCATCCGATCCGGCGGTACCGATGACCTTGCAGCCCTTGATCCTCGCGATCTGACAGACCAGAGACCCTACCGCGCCAGCGGCGGCGGAAACAAAGACCGTTTCGCCTTCCTTGGGCTGGCCATGTTTCAACAAACCGGCATAGGCGGTCATGCCCGGCATGCCCAGCACACCCAGATAGGCCGACAGCGGGGCCTTGGGATCAATCGGCATGACCCCTGTGCCACCAATCACCGCATATTCACGCCAGCCCGCCATGTGGGTGATATAGGTCCCGACCGGGAAGGGGCCGCCATTGGATTCCACCACCTGAGCCACGGCGCCGCCCTCCAGTGCCGCCCCCAGCCTGAAGGGGGGGACATAGCTTTCACGTTCAACCATGCGCCCGCGCATATAGGGGTCAACCGACATGAAAACATTGCGCACCAGCATTTCCCCGGGCTTGGGGCTGGGCACCGGGACGGTGGCCAATTCAAAATCGGCGGCTGTGGGTACGCCATTTGGACGGCGTTTCAGATGGATTTCGCGGCTGTTCATGGCTTTTCTCCCCTAAGGTTGGTTTTGAGTTGCGCGCAAGATAGACGGGGAAAGTCCATTTGGCTAACGGCTTGTGATAAACCGCCCCAGAGGCTAGAAAATCACCCATGAGCGAACGTCCGAGCGAAATCACCCTGTGTCTTGCCCAATTGAACCCGATTGTTGGCGATCTGGCCTATAATGCATCGCTGGTCCGAAAGGCGCGTGTGCAGGCGGCGACACTTGGCGCTGATCTGGTGATATTCGGGGAATTGTTTCTGTCGGGCTATCCACCTGAAGATCTGGTCCTGAAGCCAGCCTTTATCGATGATGTCCGCGCGATCATTGATGATCTGGCGATCGAGACCGGCGACGGCGGTCCGGGGGTCATTGTCGGTGCCCCATGGCGTGAG
>CAISDR010000392.1 GCA_903884125.1 uncultured bacterium | reverse complement strand
CGCAAGCCTTACAGCCAGAATGTGGAGGGCCTGCACCGTCGTGAAAATGACAATCGTCGCAAGGGCAAATGACTATGCCACGTCAAACCAAATCCAGCCAGAATCCGCTTCGGCTAAAGGTCGGCCAGCCTGTTGCCGACAATAAGGCGGAAAGTGTCAGTCGTGCACTGGCGGCACTACAGAAACTTGCCCCGGAATTTGAAGGGTGGCTCGAAAATACTTTGCGCCGACTGGATACCGCCAGAGATGGATATCTCACAGACCCGGGTTCCAGCTATTTGCGTCGGGCACTTTTGCGCCGGGCGCTTGATGTAAAAGGCCTGGGTTCCACGATCGGTTATCCATTGGTCACGCGCATTGGCGGATCACTGGTTCGGATGATCGATTTGTTCAACGAGGACGAGCATCTCCCTGAAGGCCTGCTGGATCGTCACATCAAGATCTTATATGCCATTCAAAAAGCAAAGGCCCGCAATGCAGATGCAAAACAATTCGTTTCACTGGCCGCCGATCTTGAACGCGATGTAACCGCAATTCGTCAGCACCTGCGTCAGCGCAAGGCATAACTGGCGATCAATCAATTGCAGGCGTTTCGATGTCTAACGTAATGCGCCATCCAAAGGTTCAGATACCGCCCCGTAACCCGCGTCCGGATTGATCACCAGATACTGAACGCCGTCGCGGTTTTCAATCCAGGGCAGGACGGATACCACTTTCTGCTTCCGCGATAAATCGAGAGCAGATGCAACATCCTTAAACTGTGAAAGTTTCTGGAGGTTCATGCGGGTTGGAAAAATTATCGTCAGGCGTTTGGCTGCCGCTTCGCTGAGTGCTGCAGCTGGTGAAATCCATATTGAATCCACAGATTCGCTACCGTCATGGGCACCAACCTGATTGGCGGGAGCCGCAGCAAGATAGAAATGTGTATCAAAGCGCTTGGGCATGAAAACAGGCGTGATCCAGTGAGCAAAATGTACAAGGCTCGAAAGGTCAAGCATCAGATCGTGTACCTGCAACATTGATCCAATCGGCAGTCCGCCACGGTCAAGCTTTTCACGGAATTCATGCAATTGCGCCAGTCGGTCCGGACCAATGAAATCCGTCCCGTTTTTTGGTTTTGCCAGGAACAGCCCTGCTTCTTCGTATGCTTCTCGGATGGCCGCAACCTGAAGGCAGACCTGCTGTTGTGAAAGCTCAGCAGCGCCATAAAGATGCAACGCAAGACCCGGGTCACTGTCACCAGGTGCCGTCTTGCCGCCTGGAAAAACCAGCGCACCGGCTGCAAAATCAATTTGGTGATGGCGTTTCACCATAAAAACTTCAAGACCAGTTGGACCGTCACGCAACATCAGGATCGTTGCCGACGGCAACGGGGGACGTTGGCCGTCCGCTTTGTCGTTCATTTTTAAGCCTTTACCAAGAATTCGGTTTCAATCATCCAGCAGCGGGAAAACTGGTTCCCAACGTACCCTTGCGCTGACGTCCCAGCGTTGCGCACAGCATGGCATAAAGTTTCCCAACATCTGACGTCAGCAATGTGGTGTTTAAGACACCGCCATGGTCAACGCCACCAGCCTGATCAAGCAACTCCTCGAACTGGCGCAAATAGCGGTTCACATGCCCACGCATTTCCGGGTCGCTTTCGTATTTCGCCCGGATTTTCTCTGTCGGCACCCGGTCTTTCAGCCCTAACAATCTGCGCGTGAATATACCCATATCCCCGGCAGCATAGCCTTTAAGGGATTTATCCGGCGTATCGACTTCCAGCAGGCGTGAAAAATCAATCGACATGGAATGCAGGCTTTCCAGCACGAATTTACTGGCCGAGAGAAATGTATCCCGCTTGGCATGAATTTCAGCTTCGGCCAGTGCTTCGGCCTGGGCTGATGCCAGACGCGATGCTTCGCTAAGCGCCTGGGCCTGCGCTGCGAATGTATCCGCCGCACTTTTGCCCTGGGTCAAAAGCGTATAGGCCACATCGTTGAGTGTTGATGCTTCGCGCGTTAAGCTTTCGCCGGTACGTTCCATTGTAAATCGCGTGGCATCAACGGTTGCGCCAAATTCCTGAATCTGCTGTTCAAGACGCGACACACGCAATGCCAGACTTTCAGTGGTTGCCGCTGCGCGCTCAGCAAGGCTGGCCGCTTCATCGCGCACGCCTTCGGCAGCATTGCGCAAATCATTCAGCGTATGATTTGTCCGATCGCCAAGGCCGGAAATTTCACCGGTGATCGACAGAGTTGCCATCCGAACCCGTTCGACTGTCTGATCCGCGCTGCCAACCAACGTGCCCTGTTCGACACGAACGCGATCTGCTGCCTGCGCAAGACGGTCGCCTGATCGGTCTGCTGCCTCCGACAGCATCGCGGCTTCCCGTCGTGCTTCCTGACCAATCGCTGCAAGTCGCGCAGTCAGCCGTCCGGAACCTTCGATAACCTCGTCTGCACGTTGCCGGAATGCGGTGCCCGCATCTGAAAGCTGGGTTGTGGCAAGACCAACTGATGCCGCCAGATCCTGGGTCTGTACGTTCAGCGTGCGACGCACCTGATCAACGCGGATAAGACTCTGATCTGTGGTCAACACCAAATCGGATGCTTCGCGCGACAGTTCCTGACTGACTTCGCGGATACGCGCGGTTGCCTGTCTGGTGCCTGACTGAACTGCCAGTGCCTGTTCGGCAAAAACTTCAGCCGCCGCCTTGACCAGATTTGCTGCATCACTTGAAGAATCCTGAATCTCGGCAAAGCGCTGCATGAAGAAGCTCGACATCTCCTGCAATCGTTCGGCTGCGCGTTCGGATGTTTCATCCGTTCGGCGCACGATATCGTCAAGCCGCTCGCTGATATTGCGCACATGATGCAATGCCGCTGCTGTCGCTGCGTCCATCTGCGTTGTGCGTTCATGAATGACCTGGCCGGCGTCGGTCAATCCCTGAACCGCGCGGGTGCCAATTCCTTCCAGTGCCTGACCCTGTAAATCAAGCTGTTCGCCGAATACTGCCAGACTCTGGCCTGATCGTCCGGCAATATCTGTCAGACGCATGCCTTGTTCGGACAAGCGTCCCATCATCGCCTCAACTGACGCGATGGCCTCGGCCGATGCCTGGCCAACGCCAAGGGTCTGGCTCTTGAGTGCTTCGTCAATACTGACCAGACGACGAACAGCCTCATCGGCTACATCGCCCAGGGTTCGCGACTGAGATGATATTTCATCATTTACACTACGCGCAGATTGTGAAATCTGCCCAGCCAGTGCCGCTATTTCCTGAACCTTTGCCCGCAGGGTTTCCTGAATCTGATTGGCGGAATCCCCTGCCCTGCTGGTTGCTTCAGCAAGGCTCTGGGTCTCGCGTTCCATCACCGTCTGAATTTCATTAGCCTGTCGTCCAGCCTGCTGGGTGGCATCAACCAGATTGGTAATTCGAACATCGATGGCACCGATCACCTCGCCAACGCGGTCCGACAGGTTTCCGGTTGCCACCGAGAAATGCGCGGCAGAGGCTTCGACGCTTTCGCTCAGACGACGGCTTTCCAAAACCGCGCTGTCCGTCGTCAGCGCCAAAGTGGCGCGCTGCCGATCAAAGGCATCGGCTGCCTGAACCAGCCGATCTGCGGCGGTGTCTGACGAAGTGGTCAACAGATTTGACGCAGTCTTCAGGCCTTCGGTGGCATATTGGGCGCGTGCAGTTGCTGCATCAAAGCCGATCAGCAGGTCATGGGTTGCCTGACGCAATTCAGTGCTGACCCGTTCTGCTTCATTCCAGGTCAGACCAGCGGCTTCGCGCGCAGCATTCACGATTGAATCCGCGGCAGCCTGTATGTCACCAGCTCGGCTTTGCAAAATACCCGACGCGCGCGCCATGGCTTCTGCCTGGGCAGTAAGTTTGACGTCGATTTCCTGTACGCGGTCCCCCGCGCGATCAGTCACTGCATTCAATGCTGCGACCTGCCGTGTAAGCTCTTCGCCGATCACACGCGCCTTTTCGGATGTGGTCAGGCTGGCGCGGGTCAATTGTTCGAGGTTTTCATGCAACATGCCATCGGCAGCGCGCAAGTCAGCCGCCGCCTGTCGCGCGATCTGATCAAGGCCTGCGG
>CAISDR010000391.1 GCA_903884125.1 uncultured bacterium | reverse complement strand
TGTACATGGCCAGCATGCGCTGGGTGACCAGAAACCCGCCAAAAATATTGACGCTGGCCAGAACGACCGCGAAAAAGCCAAGAATTTTCGATGTCCAGCCCGCTGCCGGATCGATGCCGGCCGCCCCCAGATCGACGCCGACAGCGATCAACGCGCCGACGACGATCACCGATGACACGGCATTGGTCACCGCCATCAGCGGTGTATGCAGGGCGGGTGTCACGCTCCACACCACATAATAGCCCACAAAAATCGCCAGCACGAAGATCGCCAGACGAAAGGTGAAATAGTCAAATTCCATGGCCAGTCCCCTTAAGAGGTCAATGACGGATGCACCAGGGCGCCGTCGCGGGTCAGCATTGATGCTTTCAGGATTTCGTCAGCCATATCCAGCTTCAGCCCCGATCCATCTTTTTCAATCAATGGCTGGAAAAAGTTAAACTGGTTACGGGCGAACAGGGCACTGGAGTCCACCGGCAGGCGGCTTGGCACATTGAAATGCCCCAGAATGGTCACGCCATTTACTACGGCGACTTCGCCCGGCACTGTTGCCTCGCAATTGCCGCCCTGCTCGGCCGCCAGATCTACGATGACCGATCCCGGTTTCATCGATTTGACATGGGCGTGTGTCAAAAGTGTCGGCGCGCGCCGACCCGGTATCAGGGCGGTGCAGATTGCGATGTCCTGCTTTGCAATTGTTTCGGCGATCAGGGCGCTTTGTGCCGCCTTGAATTCGTCGCTCATTTCCTTGGCATATCCGCCCGAGGTCTCTGCCGCCTTCATTTCGTCAGATTCAACCATGACAAACTTGCCGCCCAGACTTTCAACCTGTTCCTTTGCTGCCCAGCGCACGTCTGTTGCAGACACAATGGCGCCCATACGCTTTGCCGTTGCTATGGCCTGCAGACCGGCAACACCAGCACCGAATACGAACACACGCGCCGGGGCAACCGTGCCAGCTGCGGTCATCATCATGGGCATGGCGCGACCGAATATGGCTGCTGCGTCCACGACCGCTTTGTACCCCGCCAGATTCGACTGGGAAGATAATACGTCCATGGACTGCGCCCGGGTAATCCGGGGGACAAATTCCAGCGCGAAGGTTGATACGCCCTGAGCTGCCAGCGCATCAACCACTGGCCGGTCAGCGCCGGGGCTCATGATCGCTGTCAAAACCGCGCCGCGCTTGAAAAGGGCGACTTCTTCTATGAGTGGCCGCTGAACCTTCAGCACGATATCGGCGTCTGCAAGCGCCGACGCTTCGTCGGGGGCAATGGTGGCACCCATTGCCGCGAACTGATCATCAGAAATGCCTGATTCAAGCCCCGCACCGGTTTCAACGCTGACGCTCAACTTCAGGCCGATGAATTTCTTCACCGTTTCCGGCGTGGCGGCGACACGGCGTTCGTGCGGTTGCCGTTCCTTCGGTATGGCGAGTTTCAATGGACCCCCCTTGTGGTCTGACCGATGAGGTGGTCTGACCTGTTAGTCAGATTTCAATTGACCGCTACGTTGTGGCGGCGATTTTGGATCAGTGGGCCCAGCCGATGAGCAGGAACCTGAGGGCAACGAGGAATGCTGCCATGCCGATGCAGCTCCACTTCACCAAGGCAACGAATCCGCCCCAAGTGTCTTTATGGGCTGAAATGTCCATTGTGCCATGCACGTATTCGTCTGATGCCATTGGTCGCTCCCCATTTCTGCCAATAAGAACTGGCTTCCTCCAAGCAAAATGCGGGGCTTTTGACTATTGGTCAAGCACGAAGCCACAATTGCCCCAAAAGCACTTATCCACAATAGGTTAACGTCGCCGGTTGGGCACCGAATGTTCCCAGTCTGCCAAAAGCGCACGTAACGCTGCGACAAAGGCAAGTGGCTGATCCAGTGTTACATGGTGCCGGGCCTGGGGAATTTCCACGACCGGGGCATTTCGGCCCAGAAGTTCGAACATATAGGCGCCCACTTCATGGGGCAAAAGGTCCGACAATTCTCCCCGGAAAACCGCGACCCGGCAGGAAATTTCTTTTATCCGTGCGGCCAGATCGCCTATGGAAAACCGCCGCCAGATCTGAGGGTCGAATTTCCAGCTCCACCCGCCTTCGACCTTGCGCAGGCTGCGCTCGGCCACGTAATCGACTAGAAATGTATTGTCGCATTGTTGAGGCGGGGCCAGCCGGAATCGCTGCAATGCCGCCTCAAATGTCGGATAGATATTGTGGGGGCGGGTTTCCCGGTCAGGGGGGCCATGATGACCCCGTTCGGGCGGATTGATCGGGCTGTCGACCAGCACAACCCCGGAAAGCTGGTCACCAAACATCGATCCGGTCAGAACGGAACAAAATCCGCCAAACGAGTGACCGACGACAACCGGCGGCCGGTCAACGCTGTAGAAGCCAGCATGTTCGGCCACTTCGATCATTTCATTCGCAAACAGTTCCATATGATAGGATTGACGCCAGCCGCTGTCGCCCATGCCCGAAAGGTTCATGGCCACCACGTGATAGTCGGTTGCCAGATAGGGCGCGATGAATGCCCACCACCATGCATGCGCCGCATTGCCATGAACCAGCAATATGCCGGGCTTGGATTTGTCCCCCCAGCGCAGATAGCGGATCGGGCATTCTTCGACCATTACCTCGCATTCTTCGGGGTGATGTTCCAGAATTTCAGTAAACCAGCTGGGTGGGGGCGGTTTGGCTAAGTCGGCTTTTGGTGCATCCGATTCTGCCCGCCCGACATTTGTGTTTTCCTCTGTCATCCCCCGCGTGCCCCTATTCAGCCTTTGCGGCCCGTTTGTCTAAAGCCTTGAACACACCGGTGCCGGATAAAATCGTCCGTTCCCCCACCCAGATGCGTCCTGTTACCGTAACGAAATCATCCTCGATTCCAGCAAGCTGTGCAGTCCCCTCGACCCATTCCCCCACCTTTGCGCCCGAGATGAAATCGGTCAACAACCGCACCGTTACCCAATGACGCGACAGGTGCAAACTGACCACATGCCCAAATGTCATATCAGCAAACGCAGTCAGCATCCCGCCATGGCAGTTACCAAATCCATTGGTATGGTAATCCGAGACTAGAAATGCGCGCACATAGTCTTTGCCGGAAGTCCGCTCGTATAACGGTCCAACTGTCCGGCCAAACCCGTTGAACCATTTCAGTTGTTCAAACCCCTTGGGGATTTCGAATTCCTGATCAGAGGGAAGATCATCGGCCATTGACGAAAAACGCTCCTTGAACCTCAGGCCGCAGCCGGCAGACGGGCGTGATTAAAGGCGTCTGTCTGTCGTTGTGCAAGGGCTGCTTCGTCGAACCCTTCTATTGTTTCATTGAACAGCTGATACCAGTTCTGATGTGCGCTAAGGTGCAGGAAAACGCCGCCAAGCCCGATGGCTGCACGATCCATGAAAACAAATTCATGCGGTGGTGTCACTGGCCCCAATGCCCGCAGGCGCTTTTGAACCTCACCTGCCTCTTTTCGCCCATATTCAGATGGCGATATGCCATCAGCAATGGTGCGAATACGGTTGTCCAGCAAGGGCCCATAGATGAAACCCGCCCAGATATTCAGTGTTTCAATCAACTCTTTCGAGAGATTTTCAAATCCCCAGCTTTCATAGGCTTTGACAGCCAGTTCGTTATTGTTGTGTTCCAGCGCGCGGTAGAGATCAACCACACCCTGAACAAAGCGTGGCTTGAACGTACGGATGCAGCCATAGTCGAGCAGGTTCAGGCTCAGATTAGGACGTACGGTATAGTTCCCCAGATGCGGGTCCCCATGAATGACGCCATAATGGCTGAACGGCAGCCACCACGCCCGAAACATGTTCGCCGCAATCTGAT
>CAISDR010000390.1 GCA_903884125.1 uncultured bacterium | reverse complement strand
GATGGCTGCTCTTGTTCTGCGGGCGCTGGCCCTGCTGGCAAAGGCCGGTGCCGATCTGGGGCCCGGCGATTTGGGGCAGGCGGTATTTGATCTGATGTTTGCCGATATGGATCGCAATCTGACCGAAATGGGGGTGGGCGACACCGGCATTCCGCGCCGGGTTCAGGCGATGGCCGAGGCGTTTTATGGCCGGGCCAGGGCCTATGATGCCGCGTTAATGTCCGACGATGACGCCAAATTGGGTGAAGCCTTGATTCGAAACCTTTATCGCGGGGTTGCCCCCGATGGTACCGCGTTGACCCAGTTGTGCCGAGAAATTCGTGATATTGCCGCCCGGCTTGAGGCCCAGCCAGCGTCTGCATTCAAGGCGGGCAGGTCGGGCCTGTTTGTAACGGACCCGACGCCATGAGTGCCGATAATTATGAATTCACCCGGATCGTGCCGACCCAGAAACTGGGGGATTCCGGTCAGACAATCAAAGTAACAGCCAGCACAGATGAATGTAAGAAAATTGCACAACAATTTGATTTATTAAATATAAATCGACTTGAAGCAGTTGTCACGCTACGTCGGTGGCGCGGGCCGAAGGGGCTGGCAATTGACGGCACGATCAGCGCGGACATCGTTCAGGCCTGTGTTGTGAGTCTGGAGCCGGTCCCTGCCCGGATCGAGGAATCTTTTTCGCGCCGGTTCCTGCGGCCCGAAATGTTTGATCGCAAAGCGGAACAGGACGAGGTGCTGGTTGATCCCGATGCCGAAGATCCGCCCGAACCATGGGAAGGGGACACGATCAACCTGGGGGCCCTGATTCAGGAACATTTCGCCCTGGGTATTGATCCATACCCGCGTCTGGCCGGGGCGGAACTCAAATTGATTGAAACCGATGGCCAAAAAGCAGACAAATCTACCCCATCAGCCGGTTCAGAACCGGGCAATCTGACAGCGTCCGGGCGACCTAACCCCTTTGCAATATTAAAGGATCGCTTCCCCGGCAAGTAGGTCAGCATGGGATTGGTTGATGCGTCTTTGCTTTTGGTGTTGAAACAGGCCAACAAATCGGTATGGTACGCCGCTCTTCCGGGCGGATTGGAATGGCATCTGAAGCCATGTCTGAAATCATAAGCCCCCCTTCGACGAGTTGATACCATGGCCGTTCCAAAACGAAAGACCTCACCGTCGCGCCGCAATATGCGCCGGTCCCACCACGCCCTTACGGGTCAGGCTCATAACGAGTGCCCGAATTGCGGCGAGTTGAAGCGCCCGCATCATGTGTGCGGCTCTTGCGGCTTTTATGACGGTCGCGAGGCGGTCGAAACCAGCAATCCGGCCTAACAGGCGTCGGGGTATGACCCGCCTTACAGGTTCACTATGAGTGATGGGCCGGTCATTGCGCTAGATGCCATGGGGGGCGATGCCGCCCCCGGCATGGTTTTGGGCGGCGCCGACCTGGCGCTGGTCCGTCACCCGTCCGTCAAATTTCTTGTCTTTGGTGATTCAGCCCGGATCAATCCGATCCTGGATGGTTTGCCGCGTCTGAAACTGGCTGCCCGGCTGATTCACACTGATGATGTTGTCGGCAATGACGACAAGCCGTCCCAGACTCTGCGCCATGCCCGCCAGTCCAGCATGTGGCTGGCTATTGATGCCGTTCGTCAGGGCGAGGCGGCAGCGGTGGTATCAGCAGGCAATACCGGCGCGCTGATGGCCATGGCGCGTTTTCAGCTGCGGATGCTGGAAGGGATCGAACGGCCGGCACTGGCCTCGATCTGGCCCAACGCCAAAGGCGAATCGGTGGTGCTGGATTTAGGCGCCAATGTGGAATGTGATGCCAAGGACCTGTTTGATTTTGCGGTGATGGGGGCAGCATTTGCGCGCATCACCATGGGACTGGCCCGGCCCTGTGTGGGGCTGTTGAACGTCGGGACAGAAGATATGAAGGGCTCGACCGCCCTGAAAGAGGCGGCCGCCCGGCTGCGGGCTACATCATTACCCCTTGAATTCATCGGTTTTGTCGAAGGGTCAGATATTTCCCTGGGCAAGGCAGATGTGAT
>CAISDR010000389.1 GCA_903884125.1 uncultured bacterium | reverse complement strand
GGCCCTGATTTTCCCACTGGTGGCCTGATCGTTGGCCGTTCGGGTATCCGGTCGGCCTATCACACAGGCCGCGGATCGGTGGTCATGCGCGCACGCCACAAGATTGAACAACTGGGACGTGACCGGGAAACCATTGTCGTGTCCGAAGTGCCCTATCAGGTTAACAAAGCCACGATGGTTGAGCGTATCGCTGAACTGGTCCGTGAAAAGCGGATCGAGGGGATCAGCGCGCTGCGTGATGAAAGCGACCGCGACGGCGTGCGTGTTGTGTTGGAACTCAAGCGCGAGGCGGTAACGGATGTTGTCCTGAACCAGCTGTACCGTTTCTCAAGCATGCAGGTATCTTTTGGCGTGAACATGCTGGCCATTGATGGTGGCAAGCCGGAACTGCTGAACATCAAGCAGGTGCTCCAGGCATTCCTGGCCTTCCGTGAAGAAGTGATTACCCGCCGTACCCGGTTTGAACTGAACAAGGCCCGTGATCGCGCCCATATTCTGGTGGGCCTTGCGATCACTGTTGCCAATGTGGACGAAGTGGTGCGCTTGATCCGCTCAAGTCCAGATCCGGCAACGGCACGACGGGAATTGATGTCACGTGACTGGCCCGCGCAGGATGTGGAAAGCCTGATCCTTTTAATTGCCGATCCGCGCCATCTGGTACGCGCGGGCACCTATCGCCTGTCCGAAGAACAGGCGCGCGCCATTCTGGACCTGCGTCTGCAACGCCTGACCGCATTGGGCCGCGAAGAAATTTCGAACGAATTGTCCGAGCTGAAAGTCAAGATCGAGGATTATCTGGCGATCCTTTCCAGCCGCGAACGGGTCATGACGATCATCCGTGAAGAGATGACGGATGTCCGCACGCGGTTTGCAACGCCGCGCCGGACCGAGATCATTGAATTCGACGGTGAGGTCGAGGACGAAGACCTGATACAGTCTGAAGATATGGTCGTTACTGTTACGACGGGGGCAACCGGCGGATATATAAAACGGGTGGCGCTGTCCGCCTATCGCGCGCAGCGGCGCGGCGGTCGCGGGCGTTCGGGCATGGCCACACGCGATGAAGATTTTGTCTCGACCGTGTTTATTGCCAATACCCATACGCCGGTTCTGTTCTTTTCAACAACGGGTATGGTCTACAAGCTTAAAGTCTGGCGCCTGCCGCTGGGTACGCCACAGGCACGTGGCAAAGCAATGATCAATATGCTGCCGCTTGATGCGGGCGAAGCTATTGCAGCCGTCATGCCGCTGCCGCCCGAAGCGGACTGGCCACGCCTGAACGTGATGTTCGCCACCGCCAGTGGCAATGTCCGCCGGAACGAGCTGAGCGATGTCGCCAATGTGAAGTCCAATGGCAAGATTGCCATGAAACTGGACGAAGGCGATCAGATCGTTGGCGCGCTGATCTGTACCAATGACGATGACGTGCTGCTGGCAACGCGCCTGGCCAAGACCATACGTTTCTCGGTCGAGGAAGTGCGTGTGTTCAAAGGGCGTGAATCCACCGGAGTGCGCGGGGTGCGTCTGGCCAAGGGTGACGAGGTGATTTCCCTGTCAATCCTGCGCCATGTGGATGTTTCAATGCCCGAAGCGCGGACCTATCTCAAACAGTCCGCCGCTGCCCGTCGCGCGACCCAGGATGACGTGATCGAAGGCGACGCCAGTGTTCTGGAAACCGATGCCGACGAAAATGATGTAGATATTGGTGCCGAGGGTGAAGTATCCCTGTCGCCCGAACGGTATGCGGATCTGGGTGCCGCCGAACAGTTCCTTTTGACTGTATCCGAACGCGGGTTCGGCAAACGCACTTCGGCCTATGAATATCGGGCATCCGGTCGTGGTGGTCAGGGCTATGCGGGCATGGGCACAACGGACAAAACCGGCGCGCTGGTTGCAGCATTCCCGGTCGAGGATGGCGACGAACTGATGCTGGCCACGGATGCCGGTCAGTTGATCCGCTTCCCGGTCAAAGGCGTTCGGGTCGCAGGCCGCGCGACCCAGGGCGTCATTTTGTTCAGGACCGCCGACGGCGAACGGGTTGTATCCGCCGCCCACCTGCCGGAAGCATCCGCCGGGGATGATACAGATGGCGAGACCGATGTCGAAGAACCAGACCAGGATGGACCCGAAACGCTAGAGGGATGACTTGGCGTTCAAACTGCCCTAGATTGTATTTGAAAAGCCGACTGGTAAGCGATACGGACGCTGCAGTACAATCAACAGGTGAATGGGGGCGTCATGAAGCGTGTGGCACTTTATCCGGGCACGTTTGATCCGATCACGCGCGGGCACATTGATATCATCCGGCGCGCCGTAAAAATGGTCGACCATCTGGTCATTGGGGTCGCCATCAATCGTGACAAGGGACCGCTTTTTCCCCTTGAAGAACGGGTCGCAATGGTAGAGTTCGAAGCCCGCGAAGCTGCGCGGGCCCAGGGTGTAAAAACCACAATCGAAGTTTTGCCATTCGAAAAGCTGCTGATGCATTTTGCCCAGGACATAAAGGCACAAATGATCATCCGTGGCCTGCGCGCCGTATCCGACTTTGAATATGAATTTCAGATGGTCGGCATGAATGCCCAGCTAAATCCTGATATTGAAACAGTGTTTTTGATGGCCGATGTGCGTCATCAGGCCGTGGCATCACGACTGGTCAAGGAAATTGCCCGACTGGGCGGCGACATTTCAGCCTTTACCACGCCCAATGTAGCAACCCGCCTGATTGCCAAATATAAAAAGAGCTGACCCCCATGTTCCCGAAACTGATGATTTGCCTTTGTGCGCTGGTGATGGCCCTGACCGCAGCACCTGTGGCTGTTCTGGCTGACGAAGCGGTCTCGAATATCCTGGTCGTTGAGACGACCAAAGGAAAATTCAGGATTGAAATGCGCCCGGATCTGGCACCCAAACATGTGGCGCGGATCAAGGAACTGGTCGCGGCCAAATTTTATGATGGGTCTAAATTTCACCGCGTGATTGAAGGCTTTATGGCTCAGACCGGTGACCCGTCCGGAACCGGTTCCGGTGGATCGGGCCAAAGAATTCCCGCAGAGTTCAATGCGGCGCCCCATTTGCGCGGCACCGTATCCATGGCGCGGGCATCTGATCCAAATAGTGCGGATAGCCAGTTTTTTATCTGCTATGACGCTGCACCATCTTTGAACAATAATTATACAGTTTGGGGTCAGGTGATTTCCGGCATGGAGGTTGTTGACAAATTGAACAAAGGACCAAGTGAAAATAACGGAATTGTCCCAAATCCTGACAAAATTCTGCGAATTCGATTTGCAGAAGCCGCAAAATAAGGTCATATCCGCCCGCAATGAATTCCTGGAGCCGCCATGTCTGAACTTGATCTGGAAAACACACTGTACCTTGAACTCAAAGGTGGTCGCGTGACCATCGCGTTGCGTCCCGACCTGTCGCCCAATCATGTGGCGCGGATCAAGGAACTGGCCCGCGAAGGGTTTTACGACGGTATCGTATTCCACCGGGTAATCGACGGATTTATGGCCCAGACCGGTGATCCGACGGGCACCGGCAGCGGGGGATCAGGCAAGAAGCTCAAGGCAGAGTTCAGCAAGGAGCCTCATGTGGAAGGCGTATGCTCGATGGCACGCGCTCAAAGTCCCGACAGTGCTGACAGTCAGTTCTTTATCTGTTTTGGTGATGCCCGCTTTCTGGACGGGCAATATACAGTCTGGGGCAAGGTGGTATCGGGCATGGAACATGTTCACGCCATCAAGAAGGGCGATCCGCGTTCGGGTTCGATGGCTGACCCGGATAAGATTGTCTCGCTTAAAGTTGCGGCAGACGCTGCCTAGGCAAAGCGTATACCGCGCGAATATTGGCCCTGTATCCATGATACGGGGCCAATTATTATGAAGCTTGATGATTTTGATTTTGAACTGGCCCCCGAACGTATCGCACTGGAGCCAGCCAGTCCCAGGGATAGCGCGAAAATGCTATGCGTTCTTGATGGGGCATTTTCTGATCGATATATCATGGACCTTGCCGATATTTTAAGGTCCGGCGATCTGCTGGTGGTGAATAATTCACGCGTCATTCGCGCGCAATTGCAAGGGGTCCGCCCCCCCCGACCGCAACGCGGCAACCATAATATTGGCGAGGCATCGGGTGTTTGCATTCATGTCAATTTGATCAAGCGGATTGACGCGGCGACATTTGATGCGCTGGTCAAGCCCGCCAAACGCCTTGCCGTTGATGATATCGTGCAGTTTGGCAAGACACTGTCAGCCTGCGTCATCCAGCGTCAGCCCGATGGCATCATTCGCTTTACATTCAATGTTTCGGGAACAACGCTGGATCAGGCATTGGAAATGAACGGTGAAATGCCACTGCCGCCGTATATCGCCGCACGACGCCCTGTCCGCGATAAGGATACAGTGGATTATCAGACAGTCTATGCCAAAGCCCATGGATCAGTGGCAGCGCCAACGGCAGGATTACATTTTTCCGAATCACTGCTGACCCGGCTGGACGCCAGGGGGGTCGAACAATGCGAAGTTACGTTGCATGTGGGGGCGGGCACATTTCTGCCTGTAAAAACAAATGATATCGATGCCCATAAAATGCATGCGGACTGGGGCGAGGTTTCAGCCGAAACGGCATCAAAAATTGCACAGACCAAAGCCCGCGGGGGACGTATTGTCGCCGTCGGTACAACAGCGTTGCGACTGATGGAATCTGCTGTTGATCGCAATGGTCAGGTGCAGCCGTTTTCCGGTGAAACGGATATTTTCATCAAACCCGGCTATCTGGTGCAAAGTGCCGATCTGCTTTTGACAAATTTCCACTTACCGAAATCAACCCTGCTGATGCTGGTGGCAGCCTTTGCCGGGTATGATCGGATGCGGGCAGCCTATGCGCGTGCTTTGGCCAGTGATTATCGGTTTTTTTCCTATGGCGATGGGTCATTGTGGACGCGCGCCTATTAGATTTGTTTGAGCGCAAGAAGCGGATTTTTCATATCCCGGCGCCACATTAATTTCACGCGAAGTCACCATATCAGCCAGGGCATTTCATGAATAATTCTGACGAACCGGACTTTTTGGCGCTGGACCATCAGGGATGGACAGTGATCCCTGAAATTCTTTCAGCATCGCAATGTGAACAGTTTGCGGAATTGTTTGATCAGCCCGATCTGTTCCGATCAGAGGTAATAATGGCTCGCCATGGATTTGGTCGCGGGCGCTATAAATATTTCAACTATCCTCTGCCAGATCCAATCCAAAATCTGCGCAGCGAGCTTTATGAAAAGCTGGCACCAATTGCCACTGACTGGGCAAAACGGCAGGGCCAGGCAACGCAATATCCGGCGCGTCACGCTGCCTATCTGGCCCAGTGCCATCAGGCAGGCCAAAGGCGGCCCACGCCGCTTTTATTGCGCTATGGCGCGGGAGATTACAACTGCCTGCATCAGGACCTTTATGGGTCAGAAGTGTTCCCGTTACAGGCGGCGATCCTGCTCTCGGCCCCGCAGCGTGATTTCACGGGCGGTGCTTTTGTTATGACCGAACAGCGACCAAGGGCACAGTCGCGACCCCATGTTGTGCCACTGGGGCAGGGGGACGCGGTCGTATTTGCCGTCCACCATCGCCCGGTGCAGGGGACACGGGGCACCTATCGCGTCAATATGCGCCACGGGGTCAGCGAAATCCTTTCGGGCCAGCGTCATTGCCTGGGGCTGATCTTTCACGATGCGTTGTGATTGGGCTGAATTCTCAAAAGATCGCGATTTTTGACCATCAGGTGCATTGACCCTCTGACCGCACTGTGCCAAAAGGCTGGTCCCTTGGGAGCCCGTAGCTCAGCCGGTAGAGCATCTGACTTTTAATCAGAGGGTCACGCGTTCGAACCGCGTCGGGCTCACCAAGGTATTATTTATGTTAACTGCGTTGACATAAAAGTGCCGGATAAAGCGCTTAGGGCTGCAAACTTGCGGCATAGCTGACTAGATCGATCATGTCCTTCTGGCTCAGCCCCTGAACAACCGACTGCATGATTTCCGCCTGGCCACCATTCCGGGCTCGGGTCTGAAATCCCCAGAGCTGGCGGAACATATAGGTGGGGAATCGCCCCGCCAATGGGGGACCCGGCAAGTTTGCCCCGCCTTTTAGCCCTTCGCCGTGGCAGGTGGCGCAGATTTTTGCCGAATCCCCGCCACCACTGGCAGCAAGCTTTCGCCCTCTGGCCACAGCGCCGGGAGGTACATAGGCAACGTAGGTCATATAAGGGTCGCGACGATCGAACAGTTCAAGATCATCGATCAGCTCGATAATGCGCTGGCCCAATGGCTCTTTAGGACCAGCAACCCGCACATAGATCTGGGCGACGGCCCTGTGGGCGGGGAGAGTGCTGCTTTCCTTGACCTTGATATAAGATCGATAGGTTTCGCCAGACAGATATGACGCAGCAAGTTTCAATTCTTCGTCGGACAATTGGCCTGCAGATTCAACCATGCGCGTGCGTGGCCAGATATTGTCGGGATAATGCCGGGCATCCGATTGCAGCGCCGCCAACGATGCAGATGCCTGGCGGTGATGGCACCGGCGCAACAAGGCAAGTGGCGAAGACGAGTGTCCCGCAGACCAGTCGTGTGGACGGTGCCAGGCGTCGCATGCGGACACTGCCGGTGCCCCATAAATCGGG
>CAISDR010000388.1 GCA_903884125.1 uncultured bacterium | reverse complement strand
ATCCGGGTCTTGAGCATTTGGATATTTATGCCGCTATGAAATTCTGCAGCAGCTTTTGCCCAAATTTCTGACTTTTCTCCGGGTGGAACTGAACGCCCCAGACACGGTCGTGACATCCGCGGATACTAGAGGCGATCCCGCCAGCAAATGGTGTTGATGCGATCAAAGGTTCTTTGGTGGGCGTATCGACGTGATAGGAATGAACAAAATAGAAATCCCGGCCATCAGGAATTCCGGAAAATAATGGCGACACAACTTCGTAATTCACATTGTTCCAGCCCATATGGGGAATGCGTTCACGGCCAGTGGGAATCATCTTTTCAACCCGGCCATCCACCAGCCCAAGACCCGCGCATTCCTGTCCACCTTCCACGCCGCATTCGGCCATCAACTGCATGCCAAGGCAAATGCCCAGAAATGGCTTTTTAAGGTCCGTGACATGCTGACCGATTGCATCGATCATTTGCATTCGGTGCAGGCTGCCCATGGCGGCAGCAAACGATCCTACACCGGGCAGCACGATCTTGTCTGCGTCATCAAGCTGGCGTGGACCATAACACGCAAAGGGGCTTGCCCCAAGATCACCCAGGACGCGGGTGATTGAGCCGATATTGCAATAGCCAAAATCAATAACCGCGATTTTTTGCGACACAATTAAGACCTTTCATCGGGTTTTGCGTTTGTCATCAGTGCTGACAACAAATGGGCAAATCCAAGCGCATCATCCATCGCCTTGTGACTATGGTTTATGCCCCCTAATAACTCAATCGGGTAATTGTCATGTGTGCATTGTTCAATAGGCCAGCCCAGGCGCCCGGCGGCTAACGAACGAAGGCAGATACCGCCCTGATGAAACAGCGGGTCAGGATGACGTGGACTTTCGATCAACCGATGATCGGTAAAGCCGCCAAGATAGTCGTCAATCCATCCACCATCAAATGCCAGACCATGGCTGACAAAAATGCGTGGGCTGGGAAACTGCCTAAGCCAGTTTACCCAGTTTGGCATGACCAGTTCGGCAGGTTCAGGGTTCTTCGTTGCAGCCTGCCAGGCATCGGGATTGGCCTTGAACCATTGAACTGTTCCTTCGTCGAATTGTCGGTCATGCAGCGGGCGCAAGACCGCTTCAAATTGGCTGATCAGTGCAATGGGCAGGGTTACGGCGACACTTGCCATGGCCAGCATGGAATGGCGACCCGGATGCGGACCGTTCGCTTCGATATCCGTAATGATATAGGTTGGCTTTGGGCTCGTGCTCATCCCATTCCTAGTCAACACGACCCAGTTCAAATTTGGGGATCAGATTTCCTTTGGCATCGCGACGTGGTTTGCCCTGATTGTCGGTTTCAAACAGGGACTTGTTTACAAACCGATCCGTGATCTGAATAAATTCCTCCAGACTCGTGTCGATTTCCGCAAGTGCGGCTTCAATTGGGCGCCCCAGATAGGTCCAGGGAAATTTGCCATCATGAATTTCCAGCAAAGAGCGCGCAGTGGCACGATCCAACCGTCCGCGCCGGATGTGGTTATTGGCGATATCGGTCGCGCGCCCAAAGCCGTATTTTATGTATTTGAAATAATCATGGATGCCATGAAAGCCATTATCCAGATTTTCGTAATTCGCCAGCGATCCTTCAATTGTATGAGGATAGGTCTCAAAGCCATGTGCCTGGGCGATCAGGGCGTTGGCATATCCATCCCATGGAAAATAATGACCAAGAAAAATGCCTGATACGCCGCTGGCGGCCAGCGCGCTGTCGCTGGGATAGCGGTACTGGATCATATCCCGTGCGGCGATACCGGTGCTTTCAATCAGGTCTGACACGCGCAGGCCCAACAGGCCGCCAAATTCCTCAAGCCAGGCACGCGTCAGCGTATTATTGTCAGCAGCCGCCGCCGGACCGCCATATTCGTTCTGAGAATTTTCTCCCCACACAATCAGCTTAGCGCCATATTGAACGGCGGTGCGAACGGGGACCGTAAAAATAAGCACATGCTCGGGCCAGGAAATATCACCGACTTCAGCCAAGGCCAGCTTGTTGATGCGTCGACGGATCTGGGGCTTTACATGAACTTCCACGTGATCAACACCCAGTGCCCGGATATTGTCCAGATTCCGTCGGCCAATTTCAGTCATGGAACAGGTTTCAGCTGTCACCGCCAGCGGGTTCAGGCCAAATTCCAGCAATTTAATAATCTGATAGGTGGAGTCCTTGCCACCTGATACCCCCACGACCGCATCATAAGTTGAATCGTCGTTGCACCGATAGCGGTTGGTGATTTCGATGAATTCCTTGCGTCGCTGATCCCAGTCGATAACACCCCGATTGTTATAGGCCTGACAGGCACTGCATACACCGTCTGCGTCAAACCATAGGTCTGGTTTTGTTTCGGGATATAGACACTGAGTGCAATATTTCATCTGATCCACTTTCTGAATTGCCACAAGCCAACACGACTGTCGGCGCGCATAGCGGGGTGACTAGCTTTTGATGCCGCCAATCAACTCCCAGCTAATAGGTGTTCCACGGGAAATATCCTTAATGGCAAGGCGGCCGACAATAACATCCCAATATTTGGGTGCCAGCCCGATGCCCGGACGAATGGACCGGACGTTATCCGCACTGATCAATTCGCCCGCTTTGATATCCCTGACGGCGTAAAGTGACCGGCGCAATGACAGGACATTCGCTTCACTCGCCACCGGTCCAAAATGAACGGTGCCCAGGGCCGTGAAGGCCGACTGACAGTCGCTGACCAACTGGCCAAAACCTGCTTCAGCAAGGCTGAATGCGGAATCAACCGTATCGCCTTCGCTGGCCAGCGTGATGTGCTTTTCAATCACGCGCGCACCCAGCGCTATGGCTGCTACAGATACCGAAGTGCCTAGGGTGTGATCAGACAATCCAATGGGTATGCCAAAGGTTTTGGCCAGTGCCGGGATAGTGTTTAAGTTCGCCTCGGCACACGGTGCCGGATAGCCGGAAATACAATGCAGCAGCACCAGTTCCTTTGCGCCCCCGGCACGGGCTGCATCCACAGCATCAACGATTTCACCCAATTGCGCCATGCCGGTCGAAATGATCAGTGGTTTGCCGGTGCTGGCGGCCAGTCTGATCAATGGCAGATCCACGATTTCGAACGAGGCGATTTTATAGGCTGGCGCGTTCAGTGATTCCAGCAGATCGATGGCCGTCGGATCAAACGCCGATGAGAAAATAACTATGCCCGCATCGCGTGCATATTCAAATAGCGGCTTGTGCCATTCCCAGGGCGTATGTGCCTCGCGATAGAGATCATAAAGACGTCGCTTGTTCCAAAGTCCGTCTTTAATCCAGAATTCTTCGCTGCCATGGTCGATGGTAATCGTATCGGCCGTATAGGTCTGAAGT
>CAISDR010000387.1 GCA_903884125.1 uncultured bacterium | reverse complement strand
CCATTTTATCTTTCAGTTACAACTTATTAGCATGAAATCAGTCCGTCTACAGATTGATTTCATGCTACTTGGTAGGGACGTCGGTAGGGACAGCGGCTGAATTAAGCCACGCGCAAAGCCTAACGGCTCATGGTGCCATAAGTGCACCTCTAAGTTACTCTCGCATCGCAAAACTTACGGGGGCTACTTGATACTCTCCACCATGGCAGAATTGCCGGGTGATCAGGTCGGGATCACGGCTTGGTCAAGGCTGCGAAGATTCCATAATCCTCAGTTTGTCACTGACATGCTGATCGCTCTGCACAAGCTGCCCTTAAACCAAAAGTCCAACGCCTCGAAACAAGCAGCGCAGATTCGATATTCTCTGCTCCAAGCTAGGGAGTATTATGACGCCTGCAAGGTCGCAACCCTGGCTACTCAGCCCACGCTTCTCTATTACTCTGCGATGCACCTCGCACTAGCTGAAGTGCTGACCAAGCAAACCGGTGAAAGCAGCCTAGACCGGGCCCGTGAGCAGCATCGTCATCACGGTCTTGATTTTAAATGTACTGGTAGGTGGCTGCCGGGACAGCGATTGGACGATGTAGCCTCGCGGCTGCGTGCCAGACCGCTAATCAAGGAAGGTGGTCAGAGATTTGGTACCTTCGAGTTGTGGCACCGGTCGGCAAGAGAGGCACCGATTGGGGGCTATATTACGCAATCATTCCAGGATGTAGGTGCGACGACTACAGGGTTTCGTCTTATTCTTGGGCCGAAAGACGCGCAGTTGAATGGAATACACCCGGATGGCTTGAGTTTCCTTGATTGCATCGCTTCGATACCAGGCTTAGAGCAGACAGCCAGTGAGTGGGGTGTGCCGCCCCAAATTATCCGAGCAGCTATAAATGTATCTGTCGGAACGACGGGGAACCGATCCGACTGCAATTTAATTGTTCATCCCGGCAGACAACCTTTGCTGAATGCATTCTTTAGCAATATGATTTTTTTCCCTGCTGCTGTTGACCGGATAGACGTTAAGCAACCACCATCGGGTATTATTGTCAGGTGGTGGGAGGATGAGAATAACTTCCCTACTTTTCGCTCGATACCGCACGGGTGTATGGCTCACACTAAAGAGGTCAAGTTCTGGCCCGAAGATCGGCCATTGAATGAATTTGGTTACTTGTACATCGCGCTTTTTATCGCTGGCAATTATGCCCGTTATTACCCTGACTGGTGGATGCGGGATATCGAGTCGTCATCGCCTCTTGCACTCGCTATTGAACAGCTTTTGCGCGTCGCCGAGGAGCAGCTGCCTTTACTCACGCTTTCTGAATTAAGCCGAACGAGTTTTGTTAGATCTGCGCCATGATTGCTTAGGCAGTGACCATGCGCAAACATCCGATAGTTTGGTCTAACCTTGGGTATCGCCGGTGGTGATCGCGATAGGGGGCGCCGCCGATGCGCCCGCTCACTTCCCCTGATACACGGACTCGCGCGGGAAGCTTTTGTCGTCGGCGATGAACTGGCGCATGTCCTCGCCCACTTCCTTGTAATGCTCCAGCATCACCCAATGATCGTCGTCGGGATAAAGCTTGACGTGCAGGTCGGGCGCCCATTTTTGCAGCCCGTCCAGATGGCCGGGGCCGACCGAATTGTCCTTCAGGCCCCAGATCGCCAGGGTGGGCACATGCACGATGGTCGATTTGGCGCCCTTGGTCATCGCCTTGGCATCCCAGGAACGGGTCACCATCGCGGCCGGATGCGTGCCGTTGTAAGGCGGGTTGCGGTCATTGGCGCGGTAATAGGCCAGCCCTGCGGTGGTTGATCCGGGCTGCGACCAGGCATCAATCCACATCTGGCGGTCCGCTTCGGTGTAATGGCCCTTGCGCACTTCGGCATCGACAAAGCCGTTATGGGCGCGGGCGGTGGCCGCTTCCACCGTATTGTTGTTTTCATCCATCGGTTTTTCGCCGGGCGCCAGGTACCCGTT
>CAISDR010000386.1 GCA_903884125.1 uncultured bacterium | reverse complement strand
TCCAATTTTTGGTCGGGTATCCATCCTGCAAACTCTTTGGTTGGTCCTGAGTTGCTGGTGGGCTCCATTGTCAACTGCCACTCACGAACAAGGCGTTTTTGCCCAAAAGTTGAAACAGTAATGCACTTTATGAAACCATGTCGTTCAAGTTCGATTAGTTCGCGGCGGACTTGCTCTCGTGAAAGCCCGAATGATTCTTCAAGCCATTGACCGGTGCCGGGGTCTCGGACCAGAATTCCAGATCGGACGCCAAAACCTATACGGCCATTGTTGTTCCCATCATGGCGTGCCCACATCGCTGTAAGCAGTTTCCATGCATTGCCTGTAAGTGACCGCCAAGCCTTAGTCTTCAGGATCCAATGCGGCACCAAGATAAACCGTTCCGGGGCGATTGATCGCCCGGTATTGTCGTGCTTACGGCGTCGTTTGGATTTTGGCATCAACTTTAACTTTGATATACCCGATGCAGGCCGAAATTTTGGGCGCTGGTGGCCTCTATCAATTTTTGCGCGTCGCCCTCCTCGGATTGTCCCAAATGAGTCGCTTGGCCCTTTAATCGATAATTGTAGGGCCGGCCTCGCAATGCCAGCAGTGGGCCATTTAGGGTCGATACTATCGACACCCCCCGAGCACATAAATCGTCGACTCTTTCGCTCCAACGTGGGTTTGGTCGTTCGACTGGGGAGAGCCCTTCGGACCCGACACGGATCAAAAGCCTCAAAGCTGATTTCAATGGATCGCAAAGTTCAATTACTCGCGTTTCGCCGGCGTCACCGGTGACCTCGAATTTCGCGCATTTCATCAGGCTGCCCTCAATTGGGAGCGCCACCATTCCAGAAATCGGTCGCGCACGACCAAGACTTTCGGGCCGCTGTAAATGAAGCAGTCGGGTGGGATTTCCTTGCGAGACCTTTTGTTCTGGACCGTGCCCCAGGCGATGGCGCCGCCACTTAGTTCAGTGATCTTTGGTCCGGCGAAAATGGGCGGCCATTCCGCTTGGACTTGTTCTAATGGATCGGTCAATGTTGCCTCCGGTGATAATGGCGCTCAACTCGCGCCAACGGGGGCAACTGTGTAGTCTCTTTGCGTTCAAAAAAACCCGGTCAATTAAAGTTCTAATTAAGGGGTGTATTGGCCGGTTCGGGGCGCTGCGATCGCTCCAATTGTGGACGCAAGGCGCGGAACGCTCTCGAGGGCTTCGTACAATATTTCTTCTGATGCCTTTACCCTGTCGCTGAGGTTTTCTTGGTCGCCAAAAAGCCACTTACCGATTGCCGCCTTCCTGGGCTTCGTCGCTTGGCTTTCTCCCCAAATAAGCAATTCAGCCAATTCAATGATCTTGTGTTTTTTCCACATATCCAGAATTGCCTTCGTGATCTTACCGGCTTTGTGTTTGCCCCTACTTCTTGGCAATTTGATGCCTTGGGCCCTTCGCGCCTCGGCCATTTTCTTGCGCAAATCGCGTTTGATGGTCTTAAAAATTCGCTCGTCATCGGCTCGAAGGTCGATAAGAATTCCAACGCGGAGTGGGCTTCGATCCATCTTGCTGATTTCGGGAAGCGCGTCTTCGACGATTTCCACATTTGGTACGCCAAGATAGGCGGGCATAAACGGGTTTCGAGCGCGCTCCAATTCCGTAATTGCCAGCGGTGGCGTATCGGTGCCGGGCTTTAGCAACGGGTCGTCACCAAGAATACAGGACTCGTGTGTTGTGCCATCCGGCCATATTTCGCTAATGGTGGCATTGCCTCGTATTTCATCGCAACGCGGCACGGCATCAATTTGCATAAACACATCAAGCCAAAGGCCAAGATTTTTGCGGGTCAGGCCCGTACCTAGGCCCGCATATCGTTCGGGCTTAAACCAAATTGGTGGATCAATCGTTTGGCGACGCATGATTAGGTCCCGTTAGCCTGCCGCTTATCCGCTAGCGTCGCGACATTTTCAGGTTTTTCGGCAGACCTCGTTGCCAGCGCGGCAAGCTGATCGGCTAAGGCGCGAGCTTGTTCCTTGTCGGAATGAAGATAGTTCATATAGGCAGCGTGGCTCTTGTGGCCCGTCAAGGCCATGCCCACGCGCGGATTGTTGACCGAATTCGCCGTCATGGTCGCGAACCAATGCCGGATCGTGTGGAGCGAACAGCCCTCTACTTTTGCGGCCTTAGCGATGTCATGAAAGGCCTTTTCAACGGTATTATAGCTCAGGAATGTTCTAGGGTCCTCGATGCCTCGGAAGACAAACGGCACACCCGGCATCTTTTTAACCGTGTCGAACAGAGCCAATAACTCAGTTGAAAGCGGACGCCGGGAGAAGCCCGACTTGGTATCGGGTAAGTGAATTTCCATTTCGTCGCGGCGAATGTCGGTCCAGCGAAGCGTCAGCAATTCGGAAATCCGCGCACCTGATAGGATGGCCGCCTTGATCGCCGCCGCAACCTGATTGTGACAAGTGCCATCTTTCCTCTTGGCATCCAAGGCGTTCAGTAGCGCGCCGATCTCGCCAGCGGTAAAGAGCCGCTCGCGACGCGGAACCTTTGGCTCGTTAACATTTTCTAGTGGGTTACCCAATTCCTTAGAGCGGAGCCCCCAACCCAAAGCCTTACGAAATAAATGGTGCTGGAGCCGATAGAGGTTGGCAGCCTCTGCCTTGCCACCCGTGATCACGCCCTTTGCGTCCGTCTTAAGCGGGGCGCGGACAATTGCGCCCGCATCTTCCTCGGTTACCTCGTTGACCATAATGTGACCAATAGCTGGCTTGATGCGTGTCTCCCACATACGGGCTTTCTCGGCCAAAGTGCGAGGCTTGTTCGCGACCGCAGCAACCTCTTTGAGATACCTCCCCCAAAGGTCCGAGACTGTCTTCTCTAATCGCGCTCGGCGCGCTTCGGCCTTCCGTCCAGCGTCCGCCTTCTCGCGTTTAGCACGAAGCGTCGGATCGCCTTGGCCGGTGCGGGTGGCTTCCTTGAGTTTTGACAGTTCATTGGATGCTTTCTCGACCGTCCAGCCCTCGCTTGCCCAACCCAGAGCTTCCTCGACGCGGCGACCGTCCACCCTATGCCGGATCGCAAAATAGCGGTCTGGCCGCTTGCCGTGCTTTCGCTCAGGGTGCTCGCGATACCGGATACCGATTGCCGCCGTGATCCACCGTGCGCTCATATCTGTTTTCTCCGCTTGTCCCCCATTTGTCCCCCGAAGGCGCGTGACATGCTGGGGGACGGGATGAGGCCACGTGAGGCATAATAGACTGATTTTAAAGCGGTTACTACAGATAAAGTGATGGTCCGTGAATGCCAGTGAAGGCGGATATGACTAACTCAAAATCTGTTGCTTTCACCGGCGTGCTGGTTTGAGTCCTGCCTCGCCAACCGTGCGGCAAGCGACGGCGTTTTTGATTTATTGTGTTTGAGGACACTCAGGCCCTGCTCGGCGTTTCCACGGCGGCCCCAATTGTGCTAGACTGAAATCAACAAATGGTTATGTGGCGTTTATGACAGAATTTGACCGGCGGCAGTTTCTGGGGGCATCGGCAGGTCTGGCGGCCGGATTTGCCATGCCTGCACAGGCGTCGGCCATATTTTCCAGTCGCCCTGCCGAAGCGGGCGCTGCCAGTGATGTGCTGGTGGTGGTGTTTTTGCACGGGGCCATGGACGGGCTTAATCTTTTAGCCCCGGTCGATGATCCAAATTACATTGCCGCCCGGCCTGATAACTTGCGCCTTTCGGCGTCGGGCGCGATTCAGGGGCTGCCGATTTCCGGCGGGCCTACGGCACAGGATTGGCGGCTGCACCCGGTGGCTGCCCCCCTTAAAAATTTATATAGTGCGGGCAAGCTGGCATTTGTAAACGCCACTGGCCTGATGGCTGATACGCGGTCGCATTTTCAGGCGATTGATATGATGGAACGCGGCATTACCGCCACCAGCCAAACCAATTCCCCCACCGGCTGGCTGGCCAAACATATGCGCGCGGCCACCGGCTCGCTTGCTGCTGTATCGACCACCACCATTGTACCGGGGCGACTGATCGGCGATCTGTCAACCGTGGGGATGACCACACCGGGATCGTTCCAATTATATCGATCAGATTTCGCGTCCTTTCTTGCAGCAGTGCACACAGGCACCAATCCGGTGGCAGCACCCGGTGCCCAGGCGATCACGGCAGTCAATTCATTTGCCAAAACATTGGCCAGTCAGCAATTGACACCAACACCACCTGGCACCAGTAGTTTTCAACTGGCGCTGAATACCATTGTGCAACTGATCAAATTCAATGTGGGCTTGCAGGTGGCGACTGTTGAGACAAATGGCTGGGATACACATATCAATCAACAGCCAGTGTTTACGTCAAACGTCACCGACCTGTCCAATTCGCTGGCCAAATTCCAGTCGGACATTGATGCCCTGGGGGCCAATGTGACGGTGGCGGTAGTAACCGAATTCGGACGCCGGGTGAAATCCAATGCCAGCGCTGGCACCGATCATGGTCACGCATCAACCATGATCGTTATGGGCAATTCGGTTAATGGCGGCAAGGTCTATGGAAAATGGCCGGGGCTGGACGCAGCCTCATTGAATCTGGGTGATGTGGATATTACTACCGATTACCGGTCGGTGATTGGTGAAATTCTGATCAAGCGGCGCAGTGAATCCTCGCTGGCAACGGTCTTTCCTTCGCTGGCCAATTATACACCGCTTGGCGTTGTGAAAGGCTAGGGTCGCGATGGCTGCATCCCTGGAAGCTTTGGTATTGAACCGGTTTGGATTTGGACCCAAACCCGGCGATCTGGCCGCGATCACGGGTAATCTGCCAACATGGTTGTTGGGTCAGCTTTATCCGCCGTCGGGGGATGATCCGCGCACTGTTGGTGCACTGGCGCAATCGACCTATCCCATTGCCTATACACGGGTCAGTGATGGTGTGGCGGTATCCGAAAACCGGCCCTTTCGACTATTGAATGCGTCCAATGCGACCTTGTGGCCGCTGGGTGTTGCCGGCATAACCCCGGACTCCTCTGAACGCCGCCGGCCCGGTGATGAGGTGCAGGCGGCCAGTTTTGTGCGGGCTGCTGTCAGCGAATATCAGGTTCGCGAAGCAATGGTGCAGTTCTGGCTTAATCATTTCAGTGTCAATGCCGATGATGACACACAGGTTTCGGGATGCTTTCCCTATTATGACCAGATCATCCGTGCAAATGCGCTGGGCAATTTCCGCACGATGCTGGGTCAGGTCGCCAAAAGCGTGTCGATGATGTATTTTTTAAACCAGCAGTCATCGACCTATATCCAGCCCAATGAAAATTACGCGCGCGAAGTGATGGAACTTCATACGCTGGGTATTGGCAATTATTTTGGCCGCAGCGGGTACAACCCCAATGGCTATACCGATGATGATGTGATTGCACTGGCGCGGGTTCTGACCGGCTGGACCATTGCCACCGGCACAGTAACGGCGGCTGACGGCACACGCCCGTCCGATGGCCGGTTCATCTTTGCCCCGACATTTCACGACCGTGGAGCGAAAACGGTTCTCGGCCTGTCATTTGATGGCACAACGGGCCAGGCCGAGGGCGAGGCAGTATTGGACAAGCTGGCAACCCATCCGGGCACGGCGCAATTCCTGGCGTTGAAACTGTGCCGTCATTTTGTGTCGGACACACCACCGGATTCACTGGTTCAGTCCATTGCCAGCACCTGGTTGAAGGCAACCGGTGCTGGCGATCAGATCGCCCAGGTGGTTGCCAAAATCATCAGCGCACCTGAATTTTTTGCCAGTGCCGGGACCAAGGTCAAAGACCCGTTCCGGTTTATCGTCTCGGCTTTGCGCGCGACCCAGGTGTCGTGGAGCATCAATCCCAGTTATATTTCACAAACCAGCAATATGGGTTACCCGGTCTATGCTTGGCCCACACCCGAAGGCATCCCCTATGCCGGGTCCACCTGGACCGGCACCAATGGCATGCTGCAACGCTGGAATCTGATTGTCAGCGTGTTTACCAACGCGACTTATAGCACCAATACGGTCGCCAGCTATTTACCCCGGCCCCTGCCTGACGGATTTAGCCTGGCGGACTATATGGCCCGCGCCTATATCCCCTATGGAATTTCAGATACCTCGCGCAATGCCTTGCGTGCACTGGCGCTGTCCGCCAATCTTATGGGTGGCCTGACATCCACCGCATCGGATGCGGATATTCAAAAGCGCCTGGGCCTGCTGATCGCAGCAACACTCAGCCTGCCCGAATTCCAGGTGACCTGAACACGCACAGCGCCTATGGTTGGTCATTTCCTTCATGGACACACAAGGCCATGAGTCTGTTCAGGCCAAGCCGTCGCAATTTACTCTCCGGTGTAGGTCTGATCAGCCTTGGCGCGGCCATGCCCTTTTCCCGCTGGTATGCAAAGGCAAACACCACGCCCCAAAAACCGGCAATCCGTGCGGAAATCAACACGCTTGACCCGAATGGCAAGGTGATCCGGGATCTGGTCACTGGTCTTCGTCGGATGATCGCATTGCCCGACAGCCATCCATTGTCATGGGTATTTCATGCCAATGTGCATTTGACCAAAGATGATCCGGCAGCGCTTTATCCCGGCTGGCCCGAAGCCGCCCAGATGATCGGACCGTTGTGGAACAACTGTCCCCATGGATCATATTACTTTCTGCCCTGGCACAGGCTGTATCTGTATTTTCTGGAACGCCGCATTCGGCACATAACCGGTTCAGCTGATTTCGCGCTGCCCTATTGGAATTATGTCTCGGACCTTTCCTCACAACGGCAGATTCCAGCCCTTTTTCGCAGCCGGTTTCTGGCTGGTGGGTTCAATCCGCTTTATGTGGCTGATACGGCCCTACCTCCACCGGCGCCAACCAATGGCCGTGATCCACGTTACAATCAGGGTGCAATTCTGGACCTGGCGGATGTGTCGATCACGCGTGCGTTTTCTTTTCAGAATTTCGCTGTGGATCAGGGCATGGAAAGTTTCGGTGGGCATCCACCACCCCAAAGTTTTCTGTTTGGCGCACTGGAAGAAACCCCGCACAACAACATTCATGCCGCCATCGGTGGAACAAATGGCCTGCTGGGCAATCTAAATGTGGCCGCACGCGATCCATTGTTCTTTGCCCATCATGCCAATGTGGACCGATTGTGGGAAAGCTGGCTCGCCCTGGGGCAGGGCCGGGTGAACCCGATTAATGATGCCCAGTGGATGGGCAAGACCTGGTCGTTTGTGGATGAACATCTGAATATCGTCACCATCACACCAGCCGAGGCATTGGATATAGCAACGCAGTTGGGATATGCCTATGCCGATCTGCAACCAGCTCCACAATCAACCCAGTCAGTCAACCCGCAGGCAGTCGGGCAAACCGCGTTCGTGCTAAGCAACGTGGTCTTTGATCACAACGGCACATCGCGCCTGGTGACAACCGATAGTTTCAGCCAGGCAGACACGCGGTGGTCACTGATGCTGGATAATATTTCGGCAAGTACTGATCCCGGTGCCAGTTTCGGAATCTGGATTACAAGCGGTGCCAGCAAAAATCTGAAAACAGACCATCCGGGCTTTGTTGGGGCGGTGGCCCTTTTGGGTATGGGTGGACACCACCATCACAGTGGATCAGGGCAGAGCCGACACTTTGATATCACCGCGCAGATGAACGCGCTGGGATCGGCTGCAGACCTGTCCATCACCATTGCCCAGATCAGACCCACCGACCCGACCGGCAGAGAAACGGATGTGCTGCCCCATGGGACGATTGAAATTGGAACGATCCGGATTGACCGCCTATAGACCCGATTGCGCAATTGGTCACACTATTTGATTTTGGCGGGAACGCTGGAATCATGCTAGATTTAATGTTCAGGTGGGGGCCGAACGTGCTTGAAATGATTGGGTTCAATTCCGCGTGTATTGCTTAACCATGTTGGGACTTGATGAGATGAAATTGGCCCGGATCAGACGAATTGGTGAAATTATCACACTGATTGTCGTGATTTTTATCGGCACTGTGTCGCCCACACGCGCCGATCCGCCACCGGCAAGCCCCACAGGTACCACACAGGATCCAAATCGTATTCTGCCCAATACCGGCTGGTGGTATGCAAAGACGGAATCAGGGCGCGGTTATTCGGTTGAAGCAAAGGTCGGCACCGGCACTGCCTTTGTCGCCACTTATGTCTATGACAATAATGGCAAGGCAATCTGGTATGCTGGTGTGCTGACCGCGCAGCAAACCTCGATCATATCCCAGGGAACCTACGGTCCGTTCAATATCTCAACACCGCTGTCAGGAACGTTATATGCCTTTTCCGGTGGGCAGACTCTGGGCGGTGCGTATAAGGCCCCTTCGGGCGCCAGTCTTGGTACCGTCACCTTCACGTTTCTAAGTCCCAATGCGGGCACGATTGACTGGCCCGCCAGCATCACCCAGAAGCAGACGATCATTCAGCGATTTCCCTTTCCGGGTTCTACCGTCACAGCACCGGCGGCCAACACCGTGCCGCAATCGGGCTGGTGGTATGCGCCAGCCGAATCCGGGCGTGGCTATTTTCTGGAAGTGCAGGGGACTTCGGCATTTCTGGCCGGATACATGTATCGGGCTGACGGAACATCAGTATGGTTTGTTGCCGGGCCAACAACCATGACCACACCATCAACACTCAGCGCCAATCTGGTTGAAGTGGCCAATGGACCCACATTCGCGAATCCGACCGTCAGTCACGCAACCACCACGACAGCAGGCACAGTATCGGCGTCATTCGATTCACCTACCACCGGCACGCTGATCCTTAATGGTGGGACGCCGATTGCTGTTCAGCGCTTTTCAGGATTCTGATTCCAGTCCAACCGATTCCAGTAATGCGCGCACATAGGCCTTTGGACTGTGACGCCTGGTCATCCATTCATGACTGGCCGCAGCAATAGCCTCGCGTTCGTCTTCGTGCTCCAGAAAATAATCGATCTTGGCGAGCAGATCATCCAGATCATTGAACAGCACCACCGGCGCATCACCATAATAGCGTCGGGTGTTGGGCGTTGCCTGATCAATCAGAAAACCGCCGCAGCTCAGCACTTCCTTGATCCGGCCTTTGATCTGATCACGTTCCTCGCGGGTCTGGGTGTTGACAATGATTTTTGACTGATTGATCGCCAGCACATAATCGTCAAAGGACAGAAAAGTATCTTCGGGCATGTATCCGCCCAGCTTTTTAAACCGGTGGCCATAGCGTTTTGACAATGCCTCGACATAACCGATCCGTCGATCTTCGGATGATCCGAAAATCACGATATCGTGAATCCGGATTTCATCGCGGGGATGAAACAGGCGCGGATCAATCGACAGCGGTAGAAACACTGCGCGGTCTACATTGGTGAATTTGGCAAATGGCCCGGTGCGGCTGGTCAATCGCCGAAAATAGGATTCATCATCGCATAAAAGTGTCCGGTCGCAATGATCCAGCGCTATCTGGTTCAGCATCATTGTCATGGGATATTGTTCACCCACATCAAACAATATGGTCACCACCTTGAACCTGTGACCGGCATTGCGCAGCATGGTGAACACAGCCGGGTGCAGACTGCCGCCAACCCATGAACATATATTGACGATCAGATCCGGTGTGTACTGGCATAATACCTGATCCAGAATCTCAACCATATTGTCATTGGCCTTGACCCACCAGTTCAGGTGATCATCGGGCTCGTTATTCAGGCGCGCCTTCATGCCTTCCATATCAACCAGATGGCGCAGGATGGACTGATAGACAAACCCATCGAGGTGAAGGCCCATGTCAGCTGCCTCGAACACCCGATAGACCTCGTTATAGCCCGGCTCTTCAGTAAAATGCCGTCGCTGCTGGTGGTGCAGAAACAAAACCCGGGTCATGAATTTTTACTGATACGACCCGCCAGCGCATGCCATAAGCGCTGGGGAGGAAAATGTTCAAACAGCCAGTCATAGGCTGCCTGCGCCATGCGGCTGGTCATATCGGGATGCTTGTTGAAATACTGGGCAAAGATAACCGCATCATGTGCATTGCTGATTGGTATGTAATGCACAAAAGGTATGAACAGGTCCGGCATGGGGTCAAGGAGTTCTTC
>CAISDR010000385.1 GCA_903884125.1 uncultured bacterium | reverse complement strand
CCCGCCAGGGCGTCACCCAGCATTTGGATCTGCTGGTCGCGGCCAATCTGGTCGCAACCAAACGCCAGGGCCGCGAGAAGCTGCACTTCCTCAACCCCATGCCGCTTCAAGAAATCTACGAACGCTGGATTGCCAAATTTGAAACACAGCGCTTGGGCGCCCTTCATCATCTCAAACAAAGACTGGAGCGTGAAAATGACTAAATCGACCTTTGTCTATGTCACTTACATTACCACCACCCCGCAAAAGCTGTGGTCAGCCTTGACCGATGATACAGAGTTCATGAAACGCTATTGGTTCGGCATGCATTGCCAGAGCCAATGGACCAAAGGCGCGCCCTGGCAAATGATCCGCGCCGATGGCAGCATTTGTGATGCGGGTGAAATTGTCGACGCCGTGCCGCTTCAGCGCCTGGTCATAAGCTGGCAGCATCAGGATAATCCGGAAATGCGGGCAGAAGGTCATTCTCTGTGCACGATTGAGCTCGAACAGTTTGACAATGCGGTCAAATTATCGATCACCCATGTGATGGAACGCGAAGGGTCTAAATTTATCAACGCGGTCTCAGGCGGCTGGCCCAAAATCCTATCCAATCTGAAATCCCTGCTGGAGACAGGATCTGTCGTGCGCGCAACAGCCTATCCGGCGGCTGCGACGGCCAAGTGACGGCGTCCGAATAGGCCATTAAACGACAAAAGCCGCGGTGGCATTTTGCATCGCGGCTTTCGATATTTGATTTTGGTTGCGGGGACCCGAACACCCCGAGAATATTCGCAAATAGTTGTCGCGGTTTAGGCCGTAGGGGCATTGAAAATTTGGTGGTGCAACTTTATTTTGCACCTATTCTGCCCTCAGGTCTGCTCAACCAACACCGCCGATTTGCCAGTTACCGGACGCTCCCTACTCCCGGAACGGGTCAGTTCCTGCCGATGCCGGTCTCCCAGCTGGGCGTCAGCCTCCGCCTTGGCCGTCAAATTGCTAGCAATCGGACCATGTAAACAGCTTGGTCGAGCCAATAAACGAAATCACGACGTTGCTCTAAAGCGGTCGTATATTGTGGGATTTGTTGGCAGCAGACAGTAAGATGATCCCTCACCATAGGATATTTAATCAGCATCGAAAGCGTGTCAAAGATCACAATTCCATCATACTTATTGGGCTGGTGGCAACAACATAAGCTGGGTTGGTATCGATATCATGTGTCCCATATCGACTGGTGGCGGAACGACAGAGGGCAAGTCCTCGACTGGTACCTCAGCCGCAATGGTTCGCATGGGTTCGATCATATCATCGGCTTGGCTGGATTTGCCAAATTCAGTTAAATTGATCGGCAGCCGATAAGAGGCCGATACATTTGATCCCGTCGCTGTAGACGGCGCTGGCAGGATTGTCAGCGAGCCGTTGACAAAAACAAGTCTATAATTGCCGTCATTGAAATTGCCATCCACGGCGATTGCGTTTACCGCGGTTGGAATGATCGCATAGGGGCTGCCGGTCACGTCAGCTGATGCTGCTGCTCCAGCGCTGAATTGGGTGACGCTAACAATTGTATCACCATTCAGCAATCCAGTGGATGAAAAGCCGGTAGGCATTACGCTTTGCCCAAAAAGTTTGGTCATGTTCGAAGCCGTAATAGTCAGCAGCGCAGGCGTGATCGAGAGGTTGCCCGCAACATAATCAATTGTATAATTGCCGGGGGTGAACGTGCCGCCGACAGCGGAACTCGGCATAATTTTATATGGAAGGTCCATCACATCGGCTGATGCAGAAATTCCGCCGCTGGACAAAATCACGGTGCCGATAGTCTCGCCATTCTGCAGGCCTCCAGCCGAAAAGCCGGACAAGGTCGCTGATTCACCAAATATTTTCGTCAAATCGGATGCTGTAATCGTCAACGGCGCGGGTAATACCGTCAACTGACCATTGACAAAGCCGATTGCATAATTCGCCGGATTAAAAGTACCACCGACGGCCTTAGGCACAATGATATAGGGACTAACGGAAACATTTGCCGTTGCAACCTGCCCTGGGCTACTTGAGGCGACGGCAAGCGTGTCGCCGTTCTGCAGCCCCGACGCTGTAAAGCCAGTCAAATTTGGTGTCTGCCCGTATAATTTTGATATGCTGGAGGCGATAATCGTCAAAGGCGCAGGTGTAATTGTCAGCGCGCCGCCAAAATACGAGATGGCGTAATTTGCAGCCGTGAATGTGCCACCCGATGCGTTGCTTGGCGCAATAACATAGGGACTGACGCTCACATTTGCGGTTGCTGCCTGGCCCGTGCTGGTCTGTGTGACTTGGCCGACGGTTTCGCCGTTGACCAATCCGGTTGCGGTGAACCCGTTCAAACCGGGCGACGCGCCAAAAAGCTTGGATACGTTTGCGGCACGTATAGACAATGGCGCCAGTGTGATATCTGCAGACGTCGCGGCCGGCCCGCTGGGTAAAGCATATCCGGTCAGATCTGACGCACCGATCAGGAATGGCGCAGGGGCAGTTAGCGTATAGCCCGCATAGTTTATCGTCTTGGCAGTTCCTGCATTTGCATCGGCAAAACTTGACGTGCCCGATATTGCGTTAACGCCTGTTGGATTGCCGCGCACAAATAACGTTGCGCTGGTTGTGCCATCATAAACCTTATTGGCACCTTGCAGAAATACCCACATGTTCGAGCGCAAGGTTGCGCCGCCGGTTAGTGTGAAATTGGCCGAATAATCCGTCGGTGATGTATAGGACACTGGGTTGTAATTGATCAGAACCGAAGAAGTGGGGCCGGTTATTGCTGCAGCCGCGGGGGCTGTAATTGTGACCGTTCCGATACCGGTCGCATTGTTGCCTGAGCTAAGGACTAAATTGCCGCCGGTCATTGTGATGGTCGCTGCCAAATTGATATTGCGTCCCGCGGTAATCGAATAGCCGCCTGCAGTCATTGTCGTGGGTGCATTCAGCGTAACATCATTGCCAGCGACCATGACCATTTTGCCGCCGGTGGCTGTAAACGCTGCTCCTGCATTCTGATTGATGTTCCTGAACGCATTGAAAGTCAGGACAGCTGGAGTGGCCCATGTCATAGGGGCGGAAGCAAGCAGGGTGATATCTCCAGCTCCGGCTACCACATTTCCGGCCCCGGAGGGAATCGCAGACGCGAAGGTCTGAACCGTAACATTCGTCGTCGCGTTCAAAGCTCCCAATATTGTTGTGGCGGCCGCCGCATCAACTTGCAAATCGAACGGATCGAGCAACCAGGTGCCAGCGGCGCCATTCAGCGCTTTGGCGCTGACGGTAAGCCCCGTAAAGTCCACATTATGGCCGGATGTTTCGATTGTACCACCATCGCCTGCATCTTTGCCGCCTTTGGCCCTAAGTGTGCCTGCTACCGATGTGTCACCATCAGACCAGATCGCAATGCCGCCGCCATTGCCGGATCGCACGGCATTGGCATCGATCGTGACCGCGCTGTCGATTTTGGTCAATGCAGCATGGGGTAAAGCGCCCGTGCCGCCGAAATTCCCCCCGATCAGAACCTGACCACCGCCTGAATCACCGGACGCATCAATCGTCGTCCCGACCAGCGCAAGCGTTTTGCCTAAGATCGTGACCTGACCGCCGGTTTGATCAGCGCTAAGGCCCGATACATCCAATGTGCCGCCCACCGTTACAACATCGCCGGACAAGGTGACAGCGCCGTTATGATTGCCGATGGACCGCGCTTGAATAACGCCGGTATTATTGACGGCCCCTTGCAACAGATGACCGGTGGCCTGTGCGGTCAACAGTACATGACCGCCGCCTGCCTGGATCAGCCCGCCGTTTTGTACCAATGCCTGGACTGCACTTTGATCCACCGCCACGTTCAACAAGCCGTCACCAGCTATATCCAGGGTCATCGCTGTACCTGCAACCAGACCTACCGTGCCTAACCGTGCCGATATGGTGCCGGTGTTGCTGACATTCCCGCCCAGCAAAGTTACGTAACCGCCATCGGCATTGATGAATCCTTGATTGGTCACGTCACCGCTACCTGCGCCTGTGAACTTGTAATGACCAGCCATGAAATCGGCATCGCCGATGGATAATGTCGAGGCTACCAGGCCGCCAACATTGACTTGCGCGCCTTTACCAAACAGCACACCACTTGGGTTTGTCAAAAACACCTGTCCATTGGCGTTCAAATTCCCAAAGATAGTTGATGGATCACTGCTGATCACGCGGTTCAGGGCAATGGCGGTGGCATTGGGCTGGTGAAAGGTCACAGCCTCGCCCGCTGCGATATTGAAGCTTGCCCAATTAATGACGGCATTCTGGGTCGATTGATTAATCGTGGTAGTCAACGCCCCGCTATTGATATTGGCCCCACCTGCGGTCACAACCCCGCCGATGGGCAGTGCTTGTGCGCCAATCGTGAGCGACGCCATCAGCGCGAATGCTATCGCCGTGAACGAGACGCTAGCGTCGCCAATGCAGATCAGCAATCGACTTAATCGCCTGTTGCGTCCACCGGCTGGCTCAGAAAATATTCCTGATGCGCCTCGATGGAGTTCAGTCATGCTGATG
>CAISDR010000384.1 GCA_903884125.1 uncultured bacterium | reverse complement strand
TTCAAATCAGTGGCCGACATATCGACGCAGGCGATGCACTGCGTACCCATGTCACAGACCGGCTGGATGCCATTATGGCAAAATATTTTGAACGGACCATGGATGCCCATGTCACGTTCGCCCGTGAAGGTGCTGCGGGTTTTCGTGCAGATATTCGTGTCCATATAGGCGCTGGCATGGACCTTGAGTCCGAAGGGCAATCCCACGAAATCTACGCGGCGTTTGACCTGGCGGCCGAACGGCTCGAAAAGCGCGTTCGCCGGTACAAACGTAGACTGATCGAACACCATCGCAACAAGACTGTGCTAATTTCGCCAGCAACCGATGGCACAGGTGTTGCAGCCACAGCGCAGGCATATGTTATTTCGGGCGAGGCCGAGGATGAGCACGGTGAAGCGCCGGTTGAACCGCTGGTCATCGCAGAAACCACAACAAACCTGGCGACTTTGACAGTAAGTGAAGCGGTCATGCGACTGGAACTGTCCTCTGCGCCGGTATTGATGTTCAAAAATCGAGCCCATGGTGGGTACAATGTTGTTTTCCGTCGGGCGGACGGCCATATCGGCTGGGTGGATCCTGCTGATCTGGAAGCAAATGTCCGATAATTTGCAAGGCATTTGTCGGTTAGCTTTTATCGGTCACCAGGACTGAAATTCGGGACAGTTTCATATGCCGTTGCTTGATCTGATTACACCCAATGCCGTGATGGCCAATTTGCGTGTCACGACAAAAAAGCAAGCCCTGCAGGAACTCGCCGCAAAAGCGTCCAAACTTACGCGGTTGAACGAGCGCCTGATTTTCGAAACCCTGCTTGAACGTGAGCGACTTGGAACCACCGGCGTTGGACAGGGCGTTGCCATTCCACATGGGAAGCTGGCCGGACTTGAACATCTGACAGCCGTTTTTGCCCGCCTGTCTGATCCGGTGGATTTCGAATCAATTGATGGTCAGCCAGTCGACCTGATTTTTCTTCTGCTGGCACCCGAAGGTGCAGGCGCGGACCACCTGAAGGCGCTGGCTCAGGTGTCCCGTCTGATGCGAAATGCTGAAATGGTTGAACTGCTGCGCGGCTGTGATGACCCGGCGGCGTTATATGCGCTGCTGACCGAACCGGTGGCCAATGCGCCGCCCCATGCAGCCTGAATACGCACAGGGGTCAAAAAAAACGGGGGCGATGGGCCCCCGTTTCAATTTGTGCATTCAGTCGTTAGTGAACACTGACAGGTTCCATGTCGTTCTGGCGCGCGGTTGCAAAGGCTGCGGCCCGATCATTCATCACGCCAACGCGCGTGCCGTCTGCAGCATGAATGGCAAAAAGCTTTGTTCCTGCCTCGATACCCGCAATCATGGCTAATTCACTGGCGGGTAGTTCGCGCACATAAACGATGTGCGGCGCGCCAAACCGTGCGAAGAAATCCGGCGAAAAGGGCGGTCCCTGATTCGAATGTTCCGCGTTCATGTACGCCTCCTGTGGTCGATAATGCCCTGATGGGATTCCTCTGCACTTAGATCCAGGGTATCCTGGGGCCCTCCGGCAGACTGAATGGGAATCGTTTTCACGACGACCGAAGGCTGTGGCCGTTCCAGATCAATTGCCAGCAGACCATTTGAAATGCGGGCAGCGGCAACTTCGATGCCTTCGGCCAGGACAAAGCAGCGTTGAAACTGCCTGGCGGCAATGCCCCGATGCAGATAAATCCGGTTCGGATCGTCGGTCTGTTTGCCCCGGATGATCAACTGGTTTTCTTCAATTGTGACTGTCAGATTTTCTTGCGAGAATCCTGCGACTGCCAGGGTGATGCGTAGAGCGTTTTCGGCAGTCTGTTCAATGTTATAAGGCGGATAGCCATCGTTGGCGGACTTTTGTGCCCGGTCCAGGACACGTTCAAAATGATCAAACCCTAAAAGGAATGGACTGGAAAATACAG
>CAISDR010000383.1 GCA_903884125.1 uncultured bacterium | reverse complement strand
CCATGCTGGCGGGCGGTTTGAAAGCCGTCTTCCTGATGCAGGTCGAGCCTGGGCAGGACACGGCGGGCGGCGCGACTGCGTCTGCTCAGATTGCGAAGGCCCAGATGGTTGTGTCGCTGAGCCCGTTCAAAGCGAATCTGGACTGTGCCGACGTGTTGCTCCCCATCGCGCCGTTCACCGAGACGCCTGGCACATTCGTGAATGCCGAAGGTCGGATCCAAAGTTTCCATGCGGTGGTGCGCCCATTGGGGGATACGCGTCCGGCTTGGAAAGTCTGGCGCGTGCTGGGCAATATGCTGGGCCTGGCGGGCTTTGAGTTTGATTCGTCGCAAGATGTCTTGAAGAGCATCTTTGCCCCTGATGGCATTCCTGACATGGTTGATGCATCGCGCTTAAACAACGCGGCTTCCGCGCACCCGGATTTCAGCGCCAGCGCAGTGGCCCCATGCGTAGCCTCGATTTACGGCTTAGACGCATTGGTGCGGCGGGCCAGTTCCTTGCAAATGACGGCGGATGCGCATGGCGCTGGAGGTGCCCGCCATGGGTGACATGCTGTACGCCGCGGGGTCCGGGTTGTCCGCTTCCTACGGCTGGACGGGTGTGGCTTGGCCGGTGCTGTGGACCTTGCTGAAAATTTTGCTGGTGTTGTTACCGCTACTGGGCGCGGTGGCCTATCTGACCTTGTGGGAGCGGAAATTTCTAGGCTGGATGCAGGTTCGTATCGGGCCCAACCGCGTGGGTCCTTGGGGTTTGCTGCAGCCGATTGCCGACGCGCTCAAGCTATTGACCAAAGAAATTTTGGTACCCACCCGTGCCAGCAAAGGTTTGTTTTTCATTGGGCCTGTGATGACCATCATGCCAGCGATGGCGGCCTGGGCGGTCGTGCCTTTTGGGCCGGATGTGGCGCTGGCCAACGTGAACGCCGGACTGCTCTTTGTGATGGCCATTACCTCGATGGAGGTGTATGGCGTGGTGATTGCGGGTTGGGCATCGAATTCCAAGTACTCTTTTCTCGGCGCGCTGCGTGCGTCCGCGCAAATGGTGAGTTATGAAATTGCCATGGGCTTTTGCCTGGTTGTGGTGCTGATGGTGACTGGCAGCATGAACATGACGGCGATTGTGGTGGGCCAAGGGCAGGGCATGTTTGCCAGCCAAGGGCTGAATTTCTTGTCCTGGAATTGGCTCCCCCTTCTGCCTATTTTTGTGGTGTATGTGATATCGGGTCTGGCAGAGACCAACCGCCATCCGTTTGACGTGGTCGAGGGCGAAGCAGAGATCGTGGCGGGGCACATGGTCGAGTACTCCGGTATGTCCTATGCCATGTTCTACCTGGCGGAATACGCCAATATGTGGCTGGTGTCCATTCTGGCGGCGGTCATGTTTTTGGGTGGCTGGATTGCGCCGGTGGCTGCGCTGGACTGGATTCCCGGTTGGATTTGGCTGGGGATCAAAACCTTTGCCGTGGTTAGCGTGTTCATCTGGGTGCGGGCCACGTTTCCGCGTTTTCGCTATGACCAGATCATGCGTTTGGGCTGGAAGGTATTCATCCCCGTCACCCTGGTTTGGTTGGTCGTTGTCGGCCTGTGGATGCAGACCTCCTGG
>CAISDR010000382.1 GCA_903884125.1 uncultured bacterium | reverse complement strand
GCTGCCTATGGCATGATCGCGATTGAAAATTCACTCTATGGACGAGTGGCCGACATCCATCATCTGCTGCCGCATTCTGATCTGCATATTGTGGGCGAACATTTCCTGCCCATCCGCTACGCGCTGCTGGCGGTAAAGGGGACAAAGATTGGCGACATAAAACGGGTGCTGAGCCATGTTCAGGCCTTGGGCCAGTGCCGCAATTACACCCGCAAACATGGTTTTGAACCCGTGATCGAGGCAGACACTGCCGGGTCGGCCCGCATTGTTGCCGAACGCGACGACAGGACAATTGCTGCCATTGCACCGCCACTGGCAGGCGAGATCTATGGTCTTGAGACGCTGGATATTGATCTGCAGGACGAGGCCAACAATACCACGCGCTTTGTGATCATGTCGCGCGAGCCACAGGCGGTGGATCCCACATCAGGGCAGGTGATGACATCATTCCTGTTCCGCGTTCGCAACGTACCGGCTGCGCTGTACAAAGCCATGGGTGGTTTTGCAACAAACGGCGTGAACATCACCAAACTGGAAAGCTATCAGCTGGGTGGCTCATTCAACGCCACGCAGTTTTATGCCGAGATTGAAGGCCATCCGGTCGAAAGATCCGTGGCGCTGGCGCTGGAAGAACTCGAATTCTTTTCGTCTCACCTGCGGATCATGGGCACGTACCCGGCTGACCCGTTCCGTGCGACCATATCCGGGACCTGAAATTGTGCCCGACCTGTTAGCCGCGCCCGTATTGCGGATTATCCCGACGTCAAAACCACTGGTCGGCCGCATAAGACCGCCGGGTTCCAAATCGATCACCAATCGACTTTTGCTGCTGGCCGGTCTGGCCGAAGGCGTAAGCCATCTTTCCGGTGCCCTGAAAAGTGACGATACCGCCTATATGGCAAAAGCATTGTCTGCCATGGGCGTTGGCATTGATGAACCCGACGACACAAGTTTCAGGATCACCGCCTCAGGCAGACTGCGCGCACCGGATCAGCCATTGTTTCTGGGTAATGCCGGAACCGCCACACGGTTTTTGACCGCAGCCGCGGGCTTTGTTCCGGGCATCACCAACATCACCGGTGATGATCACATGCAAAAGCGCCCCATCAGGCCCTTGCTGGATGCACTGTCGGCCTTGGGGGTTGAGACCACCTGCCCAACCGGCTGTCCGCCGGTCACCATCCACGGTCGCGATCATATTGATGGTGGCAGGGTCATGATCGATGCGGGCCTGTCCAGCCAGTATGTCTCGGCCATTCTGATGGCAGCGCCGATGACCAGAAATGGTGTCGAAGTGATGCTGACGGGACCTGATATTGGCGCACGCGGCTATGTTGATCTGACACTTGCCGCCATGGCGCAGTTTGGCGTCCAGGCCAAAACATTAGGGCCGGGACACTGGCATGTGCCGGGTGCAAAATATCATGCCGCTGATGTCGAAGTGGAACCCGATGCATCTGCGGCCACCTATCTGTGGGCGGCAGAAATTCTGACGGGGGGAAAGATTGATCTGGGGCGGGATGCAAAATCTTTCAGCCAGCCCGATGCCGCTGCGGCAAAAATTATTTCCACCTTTCCCTACCTGCCCGCGATTATCGATGGCAGTCAGATGCAGGATGCCGTGCCGACACTGGCGATTGTTGCAGCTTTTGCAAATAATCCGGTGCGTTTTACAGGTATTGCCAATCTGCGGGTCAAGGAATGCGACCGCATCCACGCCCTGTCTACGGGCCTGAACCGTATCGCCCCCGGCCTTGCCCGCGAAGAGGGTGACGATCTGATCATTTATGGCCAGCCCCACTTGGCCGGTCAAAAAAAATCCGCACGTATCGATACATTCAACGATCATCGTATCGCGATGAGCTTTGCGCTGGCCGGCCTGCTGATCGAGGGCATCGAAATCGAAAACCCGGCCTGCGTAGCCAAAACCTATCCGCATTATTTCGACGACCTTGCCAGACTGGGTGTGCAGCTAAAGCCTGTGGACTAGCCAGGAGGTGGAAATGCGTCACGATTTGTTACAATTCCGCCATCATTGGCGGGATTGCCCATGTTAGAAGTCACCCTATGGAAGCACCGGCCCCACATATTCTGATTGTCGATGACGACAGCGAAATCCGCGATCTGGTCAGCGGATTTCTAAAGCGCAACGGCTTTCGCACCACATCGGCCGCTGATGGTAAGGCCATGAAGGCTACCATGGTCGACGGACGATTTGACCTTGTACTGCTGGACCTGATGCTGCCGGGGGACGATGGCCTTACCCTGTGCCGTCATATCCGCACCAAGGGTACGACACCGGTGATCATGCTGACCGCCATGGGCGAGACAACCGACAAGATCATCGGTCTGGAAGTAGGCGCTGATGATTATCTGGCAAAGCCATTTAATTCTCGCGAATTGCTGGCGCGCATCCGTGCGGTTTTGCGCCGGGCGCAGGCTTCTGCCCAGCCAACTAGTTTTGATCCGGAAAATCCGGTCCGCACCTTTGAAGGGTTCAGTCTGGATATGGGGCGGCGCAGCCTGACCGATCCGCTGGGTCAGGAAGTTGAACTGACCGCCGGAGAATATGATCTGCTGGTCTGTTTTGTGGAACGACCGCATCGGGTTTTATCTCGTGATCAGTTGCTGGATCTGGTCAAGGGGCGCGAGGCTGCCCTGTTCGACCGGTCCATCGATGCCCAGGTATCGCGCCTGCGGCGCAAGATTGAACCCGACCCTGCCAACCCGACACTGATCAAGACAGTGCGCGCCGGTGGCTATGTTTTTGCTGCCAGCGTCAGCTAGCGGAACCGGACCCGGCGATGCCCTTTCCCAGGACAGGTCTTATCCGCTCGCTCCTCCCCCGTGGGGTCGCGGGCTGGACCCTGCTGATCCTGATCAATGTTTTGTTGCTGATGGCATTTGCCCAGTTCGTCATGATCAGGCTGGTTGGTCAGGAAGTATCAAACTTCATCGAGCGCGATACTATTGCCGACCGCGTGTTCGTGATGGAAAAAATGTTCCGCACGGTATCACCGGATCAATGGCCTGCTTTGGTTGCCAGTATTGACCAGCCGAATTTTCACGTCAGCCTGACAAAACCTGATCCGCGCCTTTTGGAAGAACGTGCCAAGGAACGCCCTCTGCTTGAGATTGCAGCGGATGCGACAGAAGGGTGGAATGCCTATTCCATGGCCGAGCAGGCCCGAAATCGCGGTGACATGGAATCGGCAAAAAAATATGATGCGATCGCCCGCGAAGTTGCGCTGAAAACCCTGACACACCTGAAGCCGCTGGCAGTGGATTCTGACCGGGTATTGGCAACCGTTGCCCGCGATCAGATCGAGGAAATTGACTATTACTTCAGACAGACAGAGCTTGAACGTTTCGGCCAGCGAATTCTGCAGAAACTGTTCGCGATTATAACACTTTTGCGGCCGGAACAGCCCAATACGGCCGTGTTCGTGCCAGCGCGTGCTGCCGATATGCCGCCGGAAATTTATGTGGCCATGGAAATTCACGCTCAGCGGCTGATGCAGTCGTCGTCTGCACCGAAATCGCGCAGACCGCCGCTAGCCGTAGCGGTGACCGCCCAGCGTGTATCACCCTTTGTGCGCGCGTGGTTTGGACCAAACTTTGATAACCGCCCTTATCTGGAACGTGCGCCGGATAATCCCAGAACCCTGCGCGTCGTCCTGCCGCTGTCAGCCGACCAATGGATCACAATTGATGCAGGCACGGCCGAATCCGTGATTACAGATTTCACGCCCTATGTGCAGGTCTTTGTGATAGCAGGGATACTGGTACTGATCATCACGGGTTGGGCCATCACCCGACTGACCGCGCCCATTGCACGCTTTGCCGAAGCAACCGAAAGGCTGGGCCGGGATGTGAATGCACCTGCCGTTGAACTGACCGGTCCGTCGGAGGTGCGCAAGGCCGCTGCCGCTTTCAATGAAATGCAGGCGCGCATTCAGGCCTATGTGCGCGACCGCACCACCATGCTGGCTGCCATCAGCCATGACCTGCGAACACCGCTGACACGATTGCGGCTGCGCGGTGAATTCATCGAAGAAGACCAGCAGGAAAAATATTTCCGCGATCTGGATGAGATGGAGGCGATGATCACCGCGGCCATGGATTTCGCGCGCGATGAAGCCAAGTCTGAAGAGACAGTGCCGATTGATGTGGCCAGCCTGTGCCGCGCGCTGGCGCTTGACATGCATGATGGCGGCAAGTCCGTGACCTGTCTGTATGAAGGCCCCTCTGTCGTGGTCGAGGTTCGCCCGATGGCATTCCGCCGCGCGCTGATGAACCTTCTGGAAAACGCTGTGACCTATGGCGGTGCGGCACGCATCGGTCTGACGGCGGGGCCGCAAAAGGTCGAAATCACCATTGATGATGACGGACCCGGCATCCCGCCCGAACAGGCCGAACAGGTTTTCGCCCCGTTCTACCGGATCGAGACATCGCGTAACCGCCGGACCGGCGGTGTCGGTCTGGGCCTTGCCACTGTCCGGTCGGTCATTCGCAGCCATGGGGGCGATGTCACCCTGACCAACCGGGGCCGGACGGCCCAGGATCAGGGCGGCCTGCGGGTGACGATCACGCTGCCCCAATAGCCGAATAAGGCCGAACGGGACCCGATCCTGTTACATTCAGTTACGCTTTTGGCCTTTTTCGTCAGACTCCCGCAACCTTCATAGGTCAGATTGTGCCTCGAGAGGATGCAGAGCCTAACCGGTGCTTTTCTCCTCGGGCGCGGTGTTCCCCCCGCCGCGCTATGATCAGCTGCCACTCCCCACCCCCAACCCAAGGTGGCAGCTGTTTGAACCCGAGGCCCCGTCCAGCGCTTACCCCCCTCAGCGCCGGTCGGGGCCAAAGGGCACAAAATCATCACATTTCTCATGCAGATTTGATCAAATTTCCGCGATGCGGCACCCATTTAGCGGTCGATGCCGCACTTAGGCCATATTTCGGGGGCAAATCTTTTCCGAATGGGTGATTCTGGGGAAAGTGATTCGCGGTCAGGCGAGCGGTGTATCCGGTGATGCACCAATGGCGCAGGCCGCATGGACAGAGGTGATATTCGATGGAGCAACCTGGTGTGACCGATGCGGGCAGCGCCGTGGTCGATCTGACCCCCTGGGCGTTATTCATGCATGGCGACATGATCTCGCGGCTGGTGATGATTGTGCTGATTGTGGCGTCAGTCTGGTCATGGGCGATTATCTTTGACAAATTCCTGCGCATGCGCCGGATACGGGTCGCAACCGATGCCTTTGAAAACGAGTTCTGGGCAGGCGGGTCGCTGGAGACCCTGTATGACCGCGTGGCCGACCGGCCTGACAACCCCATGGCTGTCATATTTGTTTCGGCCATGGGCGAATGGCGCCGGTCGGTCGAACGCGGAATCGTTCAAAAGGGCCTGACCACTGGCCTTAAAGAACGCATCGATAAGGTAATGACCGTGACCATCGGGCGTGAAATGGAACGCATGGAACGGTTTTTGGGCTTTCTGGCCTCGGTCGGGTCGACCGCCCCCTTTGTCGGGCTGATGGGCACGGTCTGGGGGATCATGATTTCATTTTCCCAGATCGCCAGTTCCAAGAACAACTCGCTGGCCGTGGTGGCGCCGGGTATCTCGCATGCGCTGTTTGCCACCCTGCTGGGGCTGGTTGCCGCCATTCCCGCCGTGCTGGCTTACAATGTGCTGCAAAGCAATTTTAACCGTTACGGCAATCGGCTGGATGGTTTTGCGGACGAGTTTTCCGCGATCCTGTCCCGCCAGCTAGATGAACGGGCGAAATAATGGCGATCGGTGTCAGTGCCGGCGGCAGCGGGCGTTCGGGACGGCGGGGACGTACCTCGCGCCCGATGTCCGAACCCAATGTGATCCCGCTGGTGGACGTCATGCTGGTGCTGCTGATCATTTTCATGGTGGCAGCACCCCTGCTGACAGCCGGGGTCAAGGTCGATCTGCCCAAAACCGCTGCCAGCGAATTGCGCGATAATGTTGAGCCCCTGACGATTTCGATTCAGTCCAGCGGCAAGATATTCCTTCAGGAAACCGAAACCGTGCCCGAGGATCTGGCACCGCGTCTGAAAGCCATGCTGGTCGCCAATCCCAACCTGCCGATCTATGTACGTTCCGACAAAACGGTACCGTTTGAGCGGGTGGCCGAGGTGATGGGCCTTTTGAATTTCGCTGGCATTGCCAAGGTTGCCTTGGTCTTCGAACCCCTGCCGAATAAGTGACCCGAGCGGCCCCGGAAATGCGTCAGGCGCTTGCGCTATCCAGTTTTGCCCATCTGCTGGCAATTGTCGCCGCCAGTGTGGTCTGGCCGCACATGATTCAGCCTTTGCCGGTTGAACAGACCATGAGTGTCGAACTGGTGAACCTGGCGGAAGAAACCCGCGCGCCCAAGCCCACCAAGGCCGAACCCCGCCCCAAAGTTGAAACGCCGCCAGCCGAGCCCCCGCCTGAAGTATTGAAAACCGAAACACCCCCACCCCCGGCCGAAACAAAGCCGCTGGTGCCCTTGCCCCCGCCGCCCAAAGACATGCCGCAGATGGAGCGGACGGAACTGCCGTCGCCCACGCCCCTGCCCAAACTGGCGGTACGTCCGCAGGATGCCCCCAAGCTGGAGAAAGTGGACCTGAAACAGGTCCTGCCGGACCCGCCAAAGGAACATGCCAAGGCCCGGCCCCAGGAAAAACCGGCAGACAAAAAGCCCGAGACGTTTGACCTGTCCAAAATTGCTCAGTCATTGAACAAGCTGGACAAAAAGCCTGATGCCCCCGCCAAGCCACCCAGCCAGCAACAGGCCCAGCCTGCGCCACCGCAGATAACAAATGCGCTGGAGGGTGGGCTTTCAATGTCGG
>CAISDR010000381.1 GCA_903884125.1 uncultured bacterium | reverse complement strand
TGCCATGGCCTCCAACTTATCCCGTGCGGAGATGACCAATGTAGCGAATTATTTTGCGGGCTTCCCCCTGAAGCCCAATGGTTTTGTGGCCGATGAGGCCAAAGTCAAATTGGGCAAAGCAAAGGCGGATGAAACCTTGTGCACCATGTGCCATCTGGGTGGATTCAGTGGCCAAAACGAAATCCCCCGCGTGGCTGGTCAGCAGTATGACTATGTGGTCGAGCAGTTGCGCAATTTCAAAGCCCGCACGCGCACCAATGATGCCGGCAATATGACCAGCGTTGCGCAGACTTTGAGCGACACAGATATTGAGAATTTAGGGCATTACATCAGCAGTTTGCGGTGATCTGGTCGGTTAATGTGCATAGGGTTTACGCTAGGTAGCCTATTGGTAACTTCCTGTAAAGTGAATATGGTAGGAGATGTTTAAGGAGGCTTGAAACAGGCTGACCTTTCTCATCATTTTGATACTTAGGACAGGAGATTGATCATGGCAACTGATACTTACGGACTGCTTGACAAAGAGCGCATCATTGCCGGACCGGGTTTCAACCGCTGGTTAGTTCCGCCCGCAGCCTTGGCAATACATCTTTGTATTGGTATGGCTTACGGCTTTTCGGTTTTCTGGCTACCACTCTCAAAAGCATTGGGAATCAAGGAAGCCATTAAGTGCGGTCCCGAGGTCGGCTTCTGGGCTCAGTTGTTCACGACCTCGTGTGATTGGCAAATCTCCACACTGGGTTGGATGTACACCCTGTTTTTTGTGTTGCTGGGCTCCAGCGCAGCGACTTGGGGCGGCTGGTTGGAGCGTGTAGGCCCGCGCAAGGCCGGCGTGGTCTCCGCGTTGTGCTGGTGCGGCGGCATGCTGATCTCGGCGCTGGGTGTGTACCTGCACCAGTTCTGGATGATGATTTTGGGCTCCGGCGTCATTGGTGGCATCGGGCTGGGGCTGGGCTACATCTCGCCTGTTTCCACTCTGATTAAATGGTTTCCGGACCGTCGCGGCATGGCCACCGGCATGGCCATCATGGGCTTTGGTGGGGGCGCGATGATTGGCTCGCCGCTGGCCAATGACCTGATGAAGCACTTTGCCACCCCGACGGATGTGGGTGTGATGCAAACCTTCATCGTGATGGCCTTGGTGTACTTTGTTTTCATGATGGCCGGCGCTTTCGGTTACCGCATCCCCGTTAGCGGCTGGAAGCCCGAGGGCTGGACACCGCCGCCCGCACAGGTGGACAACGCCATGATCACCCAGCGCCATGTGCATGTCACCAAGGTCTGGGGTATTCCGCAGTTCTGGCTGATCTGGATGGTTTTGACCATGAACGTCAGTGCCGGTATTGGCGTGATCGGCATGGCCTCGCCCATGTTGCAGGAAGTTTTTGGCGGCTCACTGGCTGGCTTGCCCGGCAAATTCACCGAGCTTGATAAAGACCAGCTCAAACTGATTGCCACCGTGGCAGCCGGCTTTACGGCGCTGCTCAGCTTGTTCAATATTGGCGGTCGCTTTTTCTGGGCCAGCCTATCCGACAAGTTAGGTCGCAAGGTCACCTATGTGGTGTTTTTTGTGCTCGGCGGTCTGATGTACGCCAGCGTGCCCAACAGCGCGGGCGCGGGGAATGTGGCGCTATTTGTAGGGGCCTTCTGCATCATCCTGAGCATGTATGGCGGCGGCTTTGCCACCGTGCCGGCTTATCTGGCTGACATTTTCGGCACGCAGATGGTCGGCGCCATCCATGGTCGCTTGCTTACCGCCTGGGCCACGGCCGGCGTGTTGGGTCCGGTGGTGGTGAATTACATGCGCGAATACCAGCTTGGTCTGGGCATTCCACGTGAGCAGGTGTACAACCAGACCATGTACATCCTGGTGGGCATGCTGGTGGTGGGTCTGATT
>CAISDR010000380.1 GCA_903884125.1 uncultured bacterium | reverse complement strand
GAACTGATCAGAAACAAAGCTGAGGTCATGCGAACTGATTCGCAGGACGTGAATTTGAAAGCCGTCGTTGATGAAGGCTTAAGCTGGCTAAAGCGCAAATATGGTTTTCAAAGCCGCTGGCAGATGCAGCAATACGCACGGCTGTTCTACGACGAATTCTTCCGGCTTAATCCGAGCCTTGCAGGTCAGGCTCTTTTTCTTCCAGGTAGAGGGTAACATTATGCCAGACGATATGTATTTGGGCGGCAACCTGATCCGGCAATTCAAAACGCAACAAAGTGCGGTTTTTGCCATCGGCGAGTATTGTTTCGAAATTGTCCGACTGGAGTCCGGTAAAACCTGGGACTTTGGCGGAGACGGTACACGTGTTGTTCTGGTGCTCAGCACCGACAAAGGTGCCAGCGTGATTGCCACAAATTCTGGCCGCGGTCTGGTATCTGGCGATGCCATAACCATTGAAGCATCCAGAGAGACCCTGACGGCAAAAAGCGGCGCGGCAACTCTTATCGTTTCCGGATGTGATGCCGCCGCTGGACAAAAGGCTGAAATATCGATTCTGAATGCGGACGAACAATATACAGTTCATAAGCCGTGGGGGTCGGAAACCTGGATTTCGGGCGAACATCCAACATTCAGTTTCAAGCGCGTCTCATTATTTAAAGGTCAGCGCACAAGCCTCCAATATCATCGCCTTAAGCGGGAAACCAATGTATTGTTTGAAGGTCAGATTGCTCTTGTCTATAAAGAAAATTCACAAGTAAACAATGACAATGTTGCTGACTCAGATCTTGGCCGGGCGGTGTTCACACCGCTCAGCGCCATCGATGTGACGCCGGGCATTCTGCATCGGATCGAAGCGCTGGAGGACACCGTGCTTTATGAAGTCTCGACGCCGCATCTTGATGATGTGGTGCGCGTTCAGGATGATCGCGGCCGAGGCGATGGCCGCGTATTGTCAGAACATCGCCAATGACCGGGAGCGCCGTTTGCATCCTGACAGCGGGTCAGGGGTCACGCATGGGGCCTTTGGGGCAGGTGCTGAACAAAGCGCTTCTGCCAGTTCGCGGTAAAGCAATCATAAGCCATCTTATTGAAATTTTTGATCCTCAGACGCAATTCATCATCGGTCTGGGTTATGCGGCTGATCAGGTGCGCGATTATCTTACCCTGATGCATCCGCAGGCAAAAATTTCATATGTCGTCGTGGACAACTGGGCTGAACCCGGATCGGGGCCAGGGCATTCCCTTTGGTGTTGCCGCCCGGCGCTGTCCGGGGCCTTCTATTTTTTGCCCTGCGACGGACTTTACCGCTTTATTCCATCCGAAATGCCGACGGGCAATTGGGTTGGCATTTCAGAAGTCGCGGTTGATGACACACCGAATTACTGCAACTTCCGCCTTGATGATGGCGGAGGTGTTACCGAAGTAATCAACAAGCGCCGGGCCGAGCATTGTTTTGCATTTTCCGGCGTCATGCATATCCGCGATACAGAATCTTTTTGGTCAGCGTTGGACCAAACCCGATCAAAAGGGGGGGAGGTGGAAATCGTCGACGGATTGGCGGCCTTTTCAACAGGGCATCGTCTGCTGGGGCGCAATGTCGCGTGGCGGGACCTCGGCGGGTATGACCTATACAGATCCGCGCTGTCAGATGAAGCAAAATATGATTTTTCAAAGACAGATGAATTTTTGTATTTCGGTGATGACCGCGTTATAAAATTTTTCGCCGACAAAAAAATTACCGAGCGACGCGTCGCAAAGACAACATTCAACACCAGTGTATTTCCGAAAATCCTTGGTCAGCGGGGTGGGTTTTATGCATATGCCTTCGCACCCGGACGCACCCTGTACGAAGAAATAACACCAGATCTTTTTCGCATTTTTCTGGACTGGATGAAAACGAAAGTCTGGCCGGCGCGTACTCAGGTTTCGGACATATCATCCCTGTGTCTTGAATTCTATAAAGAAAAGACGGCCCAGCGGCTGAAGATTTATGATCGAAAATATCCGGATCGTCAGCCCCTTCATGTGGTAAATGGACGCGAAGTTCCGCCACTGTCGGAATTGATAGCAAAGGTCGATTGGCAATATCTGGCTCGGGGCGTGCCTGCATTTATCCATGGCGATCTGCAATTTGATAATGTGCTTTGGGATGGCACGACTTTCACCTTGCTTGACTGGCGCCAGGACTTTGCCGGGTCAGTAGAGGTGGGTGATCTCTATTATGATTTTGCCAAACTACTTGGCGGCCTGATTCTGAATTACGACTATATAAAATTGGGCTTGCTTCGGTATTTTGAAACGGATGGTAAAGCTGATCTTGATTTCGCACGACGCTGGCGCTGCGACGAGCTTGTTGCAATTCTCAAGGCCCATGTGGAATCAGGCGGGTGGGATTGGGACAAAGTGAAACTGATCACATCGATCATTTTCTTGAACATGGCGCCTTTGCACCATCCGCCATTTGATCGCGCGCTGATTGGTTTAGGTACGCTTTACCTGCAAGATGCATTGACCAAACAGGGATGATTATCCCTGGACCAAAGACGCGCAGTTACTGGTCCGTCGCCGCACGGCCGGGGCAGTTCGGTGCTGCGGTTTTCAATGCAGCATTCAGCGCCGTAGAAATGGACGCGATCTACCAGCCATTTGGTATTGAAGACAACATAGGTGGATTTGTGGCCGCGTTGCGGCTGTTGAAAATTTGCGGGTGTGGCGTATCGATGCCGTTCAAAGAACGGATCATGCAGCACATGGATGAGCTATCGGAGGAGGCCCGTCTGATCGGGGCTGTAAATACTGTTGTGAACAATGATGGTCTACTTGTCGGACATAATACGGACATAGACGGTGTTAGCGCGGCGCTGTCATCGTTGGCGCTGGGGCAGGTTGATACAGTATTGGTTCTGGGCGCTGGTGGCGTTGCAAAGGCAGCCGTGCTCGCGTTGAGCAAAGCAGGTATCGGCAAGATCATGATCGCCAGTCGGCATCCGGAACGGGTGTGTAATAGAATTGCAGGTGTGAACGTGAGCATCCTGAATTGGGAGCAACGTTCAACCTGTGTTGCCAGCCTGGTTATCAATGCAACACCGGTTGGCATGCACCCTGATGAATTTCAAACCCCGTTACATTCCGATTGGCTCGGCCAATTCGGCGCGGTTATCGATCTTGTCCCTAAACCAACCCCGACACTAATGATATCAGAGTCCAAAGCGGCAGGTTTGCCAGCTGTTGGCGGTGAGGCGGCGGCACTCGGTCAGGCCCTGCGTCAGTTTGAGTTATATACCGGTCAGCCTGCCCCGGAAGAAGTGATGCGCAAGGCCGCAGCGGCGCTTATCAACAAGGAAACATGATGGCAACGAAACCAAAGGTGCTGGTTATCGACGTCGACGGCGTTATGACCGATGGTTCTTTCCTTTATTCAGACGCAGGCAAATTTGCCAAACGATTTTCGGCTGATGACCATGATGGTCTGTCACTGCTTAAGCGATTTATGGAAATTATTTTTGTAACGGGCGACCGTCGCGGTTTTCCGATATCGCGTAAGCGCATTGCCGAAGACATGAAAATGCCTCTGGAACTTGTCAGCACAACAGATCGTCTTGCCTGGATTCAGTCACGCTGGAATTCCGACGAGGTCGCGTATATTGGCGATGGCATCTTTGATGGGCTAGTTTTTAAGGGGGTTGGCTATTCCATTTCGGTATCCAATGCATTGGAGCCGACCCGGCGACTGGCCAATTTTGTGACCACGCGAAACGGAGGTGATCGTGCGGTTGCTGAAGCTGCACTTCACCTGCTCGAACGCTTCTTCGAACCATTTGATCTGTCAAGAAGCCTGCCGGAAGGTGTCGCATTTTCAGGTCAATGGACAGCAGGAAGCACACCGGCTGGACATAATGATCCAATGGCAATTGCGCGTAGCTATCTGGAAAATTTCTCCGCTGGCAGGCTCAATAAACTTGAAGCTGCATTCGACAATGAAATCAGTCTTGTCGATTGGGAAACCTCCGCACAGGGCAAGGCAGCAGTCTTGGATGTTGCAAAGTCGCTTTTTGAGTCGGTTGACGCATTAGCGATCGACATTCGCGCCCTGAACGATATTGGCAATGGTGAAGTGATGGCCGAATTGACCATCACCATAAATAATACCACCAGACTGGCGGTCGTCGACATAATTACCGTCAATACAAACGGTATGATCTCTGGTGTTCGCGCCTTTCGCGGGCCGGAATTGTCCTGACACCGGAATTTAAATCAGGTCTCAATTCACTACTTGGAAAACAATTCGGGCTCAGGGAAACGCCACCATTCATATCGAATGTCTGGCACACCTTCGTCATTGTTTTGACCATCCCGGTATTCAGTGGGAATAAACCCATGGCTTTCATAAAACATCCGTGCCCGAACATTCCCGGCAAAACAATGCAAACCAAGATGGTCCGGTGACTTATGCTTTGCCAGATCAATCAATCGTGACGCAACGCCCATGCGCCAGAAATCAGGATGCACATATAGCTGCTCAATTTCCTGGCCAAGCATAGCCATCATGGCAATGATTTGGCATTTGACAACAG
>CAISDR010000379.1 GCA_903884125.1 uncultured bacterium | reverse complement strand
CTAGCGTGCGTTTGCAGCCGAGGGACAAAACCCTGACAGAGCCCGAGATTGACGCCATTGCCAGCAGGATTGTGGCCGCTGTTGCAAAGGCCACAGGTGGCAGCCTACGCAGTTGATCTACGGTTTTCATCAAGCCAGTTTTTGATATGTTCAAGCGACCGGGACACCTGATCGATGGTCGCTGTGTCAAGTTTATCAAAGGCTGCGACAATATCAGGTCCCAGAAGTGAGATAGCGTGATTACGCGCGCTGATACCTGTGGGTGTGATGACGATCCGCTTGATCCTTTTGTCGCTGGCATCACCATCTGATTTCACAAACCCCTGGGCTTCCAGTTTCTGAATCAGCTTGGTTGTGGCGGGCTGATTCAGGTCCATGACTCTGGCCAGCTCACCAATGGTCCAGCGCCGCGCCGGATTGTGGCAAAGATGATGAAGGATGGAAAAACGTCCCAACGGCAGACCAGTTGGTGCCAGGATCACCTTTGCCTGCGCCTGAAATAATTGATTGATGATGCCAATCAGCGTCAATACGCGATTAATCCCGCTATCGCGTGATTTATTGAATTTCGGTCTAGGCATTCTTCAACACGACGTCTTCTATCGCCCGGCGTGGTGACACGCCGCCCGGCCCCAGCGCGAATCCGGCGCGAAAGCCAAAAGTTGGAATTCCGCCCTCGCCCGCCAGCTCCAGAAATGCTCCAAGGCTTTCAGGCGCGCGGGCCAATTGCCGCTCACGATCAATACATTCGGGTATCTGGTTCAGCGGCTGCAACGACACGCCTGATGCAGTCCCGGACAATTGTATTCTTGCCCATGCCCGCCCCACATTCAGACAGGTTGCAATATTCAGTGGATCATTTACGCGAATATATCCAAGCAGCGGCGCGCTCGCCACGTGAACATCGCGGGTTGCCCGGAGCCAGTAAGCATTGCTGGTCGCCGCTGGCAGAGGGGGCAACATCTTGGCAGCCGCCAGTAACAGCGGTGGCATTGCCTGTGCATCCAGCGTCAGACCATCGCGATGGGCCAGCACATCATCACCTGCAGTTCGCATCCAGGATTCGCTGGCTGATACCATCTCGGGATCGTCAATAATGGCCTGGGTAGCGCCGACGATTGCCGCATCGAACCTGTCGCGACCTGCGGCGGATTTTGGGACAAGCATCAACTCAACGCCCGATTGTGCAGCAATCGACTGCCAATGGCTCAACAGGGCTGCCGGCAAAGGCCGATCCGGTTCATAAGTTCCGCGGTGCGTATGGCGCCTGGAAACGAATGCTGAAAGCGGATCCGGTCCGGCATTGGGACCAAGGGCACGAAAACGTACCTGGGCAATTTCTTTCGGACTATTGCCGGGCTCAAGCTGCAGCCGACCCTGAGTAAATGTGATTTCCGAATCCAACAGGCTGGCGGATGCAGCAATTGCCAGTGTCTCCAAAGAACAGCCCAGTCCGATGCACATCTCGCGCCGGTATGGATCGAACGCCCCCAGATGCCGCGCATAGTCTGCCAGCAAAGTCACACCTTCCGGCGTGAGGCGGAAAAGCCATGGCTGAGTATTATGGGGGCTTGCCGCCAGAATGGCTGCACGGATCAGCCCGAACGGGGTTTCATCGCCAGCAGCCGGTAACGCATCCCACGGCGCATAGGCCTGGGCAAGGCGCCTGCCGAAAACACCCCTGTCATAAGCCCGCTCAACGCCCCCAGCTGCCAGCAAGGCTCCTATTGCCGCAAAACCAGAGGCAAGCTGTCGGCGGGTCAACATGTCAAATTTCCCAAATATATTCCATGGAATATATTATGGGTCGATCGGGGATTCAAGTCAATGCGCGTTCGTACCGGGCGAATCCGGACCCCATACACAAGCAGGTTTGCAGATTATGCCTAAATTATAGGCACTACCTGTCCGCAAACTTTGCAACTTGAAAATATTCCAAATGAAACGCCACCTTCGTTCTTGTCGCATTGACCCAATTTGATATTTGATCCAGAACAGAAAGTGTAAATTATACTTGTGTGTGCCGCTTTTGTTCAGTCCGAGCTCCGCGTTTTATTTTGATGGAAAAACTCCATCGGCAGATCAATAAAATCAGGGAAAAAGAGATGTTGCAGAAAATCAGCGTCCGAAATCAGCTTTTCATCATCAGCGGTGTGTTCCTGATTCCCCTCGTCTATCTGCTTGGCACTTATATTTCAGAAAAAAGTGCGTCAGTTCAGGTCACACAGCTTGAGGTCTTGGGTGTTGACTTCATTCGAGGGCTTTCCGAGCCTTATATGCTGGCACTCAAGGGCGATGTTGCAGACGCGGGACCAGCATTGGCGAACTGGCGTAAAGCCAATCCTGATCCATTTGATAGCGCAAAGGAATATAACGCCGTCGCCAATTCCATTTCGGCCAAGGCCGATCCGGCGGACGTGCTGGGTAACCTGAATGATCTGATGACCAAGGCCGCTGATGGATCGGGCCTGACGCTTGATCCGGACCTGGACAGTTTTTATGTGATGGACGCCATCACCGGTAAATTGCCATCACTGCTAAGCGCATCCAAAAAGATTTAATCAATTGCCGCGCGTGCCAGCGAAAAGAAGGGTGCCGACACCGAACTGCGTACTCAGTATCTGATCGAGCGTGGCGGGCTTGATGCCGCAGTCGAAGGACTGAAAACCTCGCTGGGTCGCGCATTCGAAGGAAACAGCGAAGGTATTACCAAGAAAACGCTAACTTTGGCCCAGTCACGCCTCATCACGGCCGTTGAACATTTCGGAACTGCTGTTGAATTCACAGGGCTGGACAAGGGTGGTGCGGCGACAGCTGCTGCTATCGCAACCGCCGAGCGAGAAATTCTGGCGGCAGCCGAACCCCTTTTCAAGGATGGGCTTACGGAACTTAACCGCCTGTTGCAGGCGCGGGTAAGCAAATTCCGGAGCGAAGAAATCCGGTCAACCGCTATTGCGTTCATGTTTGTGCTTATCGCGTTTGGGATTGCAACGCTGGTTCGCACCGGTATCACCGGGCCACTGTCGGCAATTGACAAGGCATTGCGCAATATCCAGCGCAGCGATGATTATAATGTTTCAATTCCCTCTGCTGGCGATAATGAACTGGGTCGATTGGTTGCGGCGCTAAACACGATGTTCGCCAATGAAGTAGAAAACCGCGCCCGTGCTGCCGAACAGCGCAAAAGGGATGAAGAGCTGCGGTTATCGGAGATTGAACGTCGCCGCAAGGAAATGGCCGAAGAACAAACCCGTGCCCGTCGCCAATCCGCTATGGAGCAGGCAACTATTGATTTCAACCGCTCTATCGGTGAGGTCCTGAAGACCTTGACCACATCGGCGGAGGAACTTCGTGGTTCTGCCGAAACGATGACCCGGGTTGCCGATGGCACCTCGCAGCGGGCGACAAATGTCGCAGGTGCTGCAGAAGAGGCATCGACAAATGTGCAGACTGTTGCAGCCGCGGCTGAAGAATTATCGGCATCAAGCGGAGAGATCGGCCGTACAGTTGCAACCGCGCAGGCCATCACCCGTACTGCCATGGAAGAGGCCGAACGCGCACGCGAAACGGTTGATAGCCTGACAGCGGTTGGTCAACGCATCGGCGAAATCGTCGGCATGATCAATTCAATCGCATCCAAGACTGATTTGCTGGCATTGAATGCCACCATTGAAGCCGCACGCGCTGGTGAAGCGGGTAAAGGCTTTGCGGTCGTCGCCAGTGAAGTCAAATCCCTTGCATCGCAAAGTGCACGTGCGACCGAAGAAATTGACCGGCAGATAACAGAAGTGCAACGCACAGCGGCTGAGGCGGCCGTTATTTTGCGTGGAATCGGGGATGTCATCATTCGGGTCAATGACAGTGCATCCGCGATTGCCGAAACCGTGAACCAGCAATTGAACGCGACTCAGGAAATTGCGCAGAATGTGGCACAGGCCCATATGGGCACCCAGGATGTTACCCGCAACATATCTGATGTCAGCCGCGATGCCCAGGAAACCGGCCAGATGGCTGAAAAGGTGCGCGTTGCAGCCGCCGAAGTATCCAAGGAAGCCGAGGCGATTGAACGCGAGATTGAGCAGTTTATCCGGTCAATCAATCAGGCTGGCGAACGGCGCGACTATCAGCGATTTGTAACGGACCTGCCGGCAAGCCTTGTGGTTGACGGGCGCGAATATGTGGGCCGACTACTTGATATCTCTACAAATGGCGCAAGTGTCGCCGTCGGCGTTCCGCAGCCTGCCGGTGGCAAAAGGTTCAACCTGACCATTGATGGCACAACGATTGTCCCCGGCAGGGTTGTCGGATCAGATGGACAGAACACCCGCCTGCAATTCGACCTGACGGATGCAACCACCCAGTCAGTTTCCCGGATCATCGCCCGTATCAGATAATCCTTTAGCGGCTGTTTTGATGAGCCCCCTTGGAATGATGGGGGCGAGGTGCTACACCCCGCCCCCATGACTGCGCTCGACCACATCCGAAATTTCTCCATCGTCGCCCATATCGATCACGGCAAGTCCACGCTGGCAGACCGGTTGATCGAAACCTGTGGCGGTCTGACCTCACGCGAGATGACCAGTCAGGTGCTGGATTCGATGGACCTGGAACGCGAACGCGGGATCACGATCAAAGCCCAGACTGTGCGGTTGACCTACAAGGCGCAGGATGGGGAAACCTATGTCCTGAACCTGATCGATACGCCGGGACATGTGGACTTTGCTTATGAGGTCAACCGCTCGCTGGCTGCCTGTGAAGGGTCGCTGCTGGTTGTGGATGCAAGCCAGGGGGTTGAAGCCCAGACGCTGGCCAATGTCTATCAGGCGCTGGATAATAATCACGAGATCGTGCCGGTATTGAACAAGGTCGACCTGCCAGCAGCCGATGTTGACCGGGTGCGCCAGCAGATCGAGGACATGATCGGTCTGGACGCATCCGACGCGATTCCGATTTCTGCCAAGACCGGCATCGGCATTGATCTAGTGCTGGAAGCAATCATACGCCGCCTGCCCCCGCCCAAGGGTGACGAGACGGCCCCGCTGAAGGCGCTGCTGGTTGACAGCTGGTATGACGCCTATCTGGGCGTTGTCGTGCTTGTGCGCATTGTCGATGGCGTGCTGCGCAAGGGTATGCGGATCAAGATGATGGGAACCGGCGGCGTTCATGCCGTCGAACGGGTCGGCATCATGACGCCCAAGGGCGTGCCGGTGGACCGGTTGGGGCCGGGGGAAATCGGATTTCTGACGGGTTCGATCAAGGAAGTCGCCGACACGCGGGTTGGGGACACAATCACCGAGGAAAAACGTCAGGCCAGCGAAGCATTGCCGGGATTTAAACCTGCACAGCCAGTGGTCTTTTGCGGTCTGTTCCCGGTTGATGCGGCGGACTTTGATGATCTGCGCGACTCCCTGGGGAAGTTACGCCTGAATGATGCGTCATTCACTTTCGAGATGGAAACATCGGCAGCGCTGGGCTTTGGTTTTCGATGCGGCTTTCTGGGGCTGCTGCATCTGGAAATCGTGCGCGAGCGGCTTGAACGCGAGTTCAATCTGGCGCTGATCACCACGGCCCCTTCGGTGATCTATAAGATCCATATGAATGATGGCTCGATGATCGAGCTGCACAATCCGGCCGACATGCCGGACCCGGTCAGGATCGACCACATCGAGGAACCATGGATCAAGGCAACGATCCATGTCCCCGATGAACATCTGGGATCAGTCCTGAAACTTTGCGAAGACCGGCGCGGCATTCAGCAGGACTTAAGCTTTTCAGGTACCCGCGCCATGCTGGTCTATCGACTGCCGCTGAACGAGGTCGTATTTGATTTCCACGACCGGTTGAAATCGGTCAGCCGTGGCTATGCCAGTTTCGACTATCTGATCGATTCTTATGAACAGGGCGATCTGGTGCGTATGTCGCTTCTGGTCAATGCCGAACCGGTCGATGCCCTGGCCATGATCGTCCATCGCGCCCGGGCAGAGAGCCGGGGGCGTGCCATGTGCGAAAAGCTAAAAGACCTTATCCCGCCGCATATGTTCCAGATCCCGGTTCAGGCGGCCATTGGCGGCCGTATCATCGCGCGCGAGACCATTCGTGCCCTGCGCAAGGACGTCACGGCCAAATGTTATGGCGGCGATGCGACCCGCAAGAAAAAGCTTTTGGAAAAGCAGAAAGAGGGCAAGAAGCGCATGCACCAGTTTGGCCGCGTGGACATCCCCCAAGAGGCATTTATCGCAGCCCTTAAGGTTGATGCTGACTAGGATGCTGACCGGTTGCTGGCAGTTATTTAAATATCCGGCGATACCGACGGGCGCTTTGTCGACCAATGGCCCAGAATATACCGGCCAGAAGCAGGAAAAATAGGGCTGCCGACTGCCCCAAAAACACCCTGCCGGGATCAGGGGCATCAAGAACATATCCAATGCCTGGCAGGCCGCCTGCAGCCCAAAAATCCGCGATCGAGCGCAGGGCGAGATGCCCTTCCTCAAGCCCGCGCAGCAGGTCTGCCCCCAGGGTCCCAAGACCAAGGGCCGCAAACAGATAAAAAATTCCCCGCCAGAATATCAGCAAATCGACCCCCATCGCCGCCCACAGAATGGATCGGCAGATGCGACAGTTAAAGGACGCTAGTGATTCTTTTGCCGCCTAGCAATCATAGTTGCTCAAAATCTGAGTTGTTTAGCCATTTTGGGTGTCCACATACCCAATTTGGCCCCCGTGACCCCCTGTGGCTTGCACCGGCGCACGATCTGGTTATATTGCGCGGCTCGCAGCCGGACCCGCCAAGACAATGGCTGGCCCGACCGGCAAGATGGAGGGGTGGCCGAGCGGTCGAAGGCGCACGCCTGGAAAGTGTGTAGGGGTTAATAGCCCCTCGCGGGTTCGAATCCCGCCCCCTCCGCCAGCGAACGTCTGCTCGTGTCCCTACTTGGCCCTGACCACCTGCCAGGCGAAATCGTTGGCATAGGCTTCGCAGTCTCTGGGGCATTTGCGGCCCTGATCGCGGGCTGAGGTATAGGCTTGCAGATAGGAATCGCCGAATTGTTTGGCGCGCGCATCGGTCAGGCCCGATTCTTTGCCCAGCGCGAATCCTTCGGCATAGGTCCGTGCCTGAAATTCCGACTTCCCTGCGCTGATCATTTGATTATAGGTCTTTTTATAGACTTCCGAATTGATTCCCGTGCCCGCCTGCGCAGGCTGAAGCGAGAGGATAATTCCACACAAAATCAACAGGTTAAACAGCTTCGGCATGTTTCGGCACTCCTGTGTTGCGTGGAATTATTAAAATTTTATTCTATTTTCAGATATTTCTTGACCGCATGCAAATCCATATCAGGCGCATGACCGCAAAATCGAAAAGCCGGACACTGAATTTGCTGGTGCTTGCTAGCGTTCTGCCCTGATCTGCGCGATCAATTGACGGATGATGACCTGGGCCTTTTTGTCCTGGGCCACAGCTTTTGGAGCCTTGTTGCCCAGTGCCGGATGCGGGGTGTGCCAGAAGGCATAGGCATCGGCGTTGAATGCAAACGCATCCCAGACCACGTCGATCAACGGCTCGTCGTCGCCGATCAATGGATCTTCGATCTGTCCAGATATTTCAGGCGGATCATTCCCGAACGTCGACCCGGCGATCTTTGCCGATAATTGTTCAATCTGACCGGCAATCGTTTTAAGGCATGCCAAAATGGCTGCCTGATTGGATTCCAGTTTTGCCAGTCGCATTTCGATGCCGGCGTCATTTTTGGTGCGTGGTGCCATTGTGTGCGCTACCTGGTCAGATCCGCGCCGAACCAGCGCAGGGAAAGGCGGGTGAGCGTACCATCCTGTCGCAGATCAGCAACGGCCTGTGCCAGTGTTCTTGAAAATTCCACGTCGCCCTTGTCGATGGCAATCGCCAGCGGTTCATAGAAAGCATCCGGACTTAAGAGCCGAAAGGGATAGCCTTTTGCAATAGCAGCCTCGATAGTCGGGCGGTTAGACAACACAGCATCCAGCCGCTTGCCCGCACCCAGACGCAGATCATCAAACGCGGTTCCTTCCCCTTCATAGACAACCTTGATCATCTTTATTCGGGGTGGTGCGGCGACCGGTTCCATCAGCGACAGGGTGCCATCAAACCATGCTTCGGCAGAACAAGCCGAGCATAGACCGATTTTCCTGCCTGCCAGATCTTCAATCCGCGTAATGTTTGCAGCATCCTTGTGCACGGCAAAGGCAACGGGCCATCGATAATAGACAGCTGGAAAATCCAGTACCCGCATTCGATCACGGGAGGGGGTCATCGATCCGACCGCAATATCAAACCGATCGGCCCAGTGACCGGCGACTGTCATGTCCCAGGAGGGCGTTACCAGCTTTACGCCCACTTTCAGTCGGGTTGCAATCGCCCTGGTCACATCAACGTCAAACCCGGCAAGTTCGCCCGTTACCGGGTCAAGAAACGCGACAGGCGGAAACCCGTCGGACACGGCCCCTACCAGCACATGGCGCGCCATGACGCGATCCAATACCGCACCGGCCCAGGCGTCAGTGGCAAAACATGCGCAAAGGCAGAGCAGGCAGAAAACAAGCACTTTGACCATGCCGGGATTTTGCCATCAAAATGCCGCCGGGTTAAAGAGGATTTTGGACAGCCAATACGGTTGCCGGATTAGGGATGGCGGGAATGCAGGGAATAGGCGGGCGTACAGCACTCGAACTTGGCGCAGATATCGCATCCGGCAGAACTGATCCGCGTGATCTGGTCGAAGACCTTCTGGAACGCATTGAAGCAGCCGATCCGGATCATGTCATCTTTGCGCGAACAACGCCTGCGCGTGCGCGGCGCGAAGCAAGGGACTCCTACCTTCGGGTCAAATCCGGCCTGACCCGTTCGCCCATTGATGGGGTGCCCATCTCATGGAAAGACCTGTTTGACAGCGCGGGTAGTCAGACCTGCGGTGGCAGCGCATTGCTGGCAGGGCGCGTGCCCGACAAAGATGCAATCGCCCTTGCCAGACTGAGCGGGGCTGGGGCGGTCTGTCTGGGCAAAACAAATATGACCGAACTGGCCTTTTCCGGACTGGGCATCAACCCGGTCTGCGGCACGCCGCCAAATCCATTCGATAAAGTTGTCGCGCGCTGTCCGGGCGGGTCGTCGTCAGGTGCTGCGGTGTCGGTTGCGCGCCAGTTGGCAGCCGCAGCCTTTGGGTCGGACACGGGCGGATCGATCCGCTTGCCAGCCACATGGAACGGGCTGGTCGGCTTTAAACCCAGCCATGGGATTGCGCCGATGGAGGGGGTATTACCGCTGGCGCAGTCCTTCGACACGATTGGCCCGATTACCCGCGATGTGTCTGATGCGCAGGCATTGTTCAGTCTGATGATGAATCACCCTCTGAGACCACGCCTGTCCGCACCCCTGAACCATTGTCTGTTCTGGCTTGCTGGCGATCCGGTTGACCGGGGTCTGAGCCCCGACGTGGACCGCATCTATCGACAGGCTGTTCAAAAAATCATGACCGCCGGTGCCAGAATGCAGGCCATGCCCTGGCGCCAAGGGGCCGCGAGTCTGGAATTTGGTGCGACACTGGTTGGCGTAGAGGCCTTTGCAAACTGGGGCGCGCAGATAGATGCAAACCCGAATGCCATGTCACAGCAATTGCGCAGCCGGTTTGGATCAGGCCGCGGGGTCAGTGCTGTCCAGTACTTGGCTGCGGCGCAACGTCTGGCAAAATTACGCACCAGTCACATGGCCCAGGCGTCCGGCTTTGATGCCATGATCATGCCCAGCTGCGCGATCAGCGCGCCGGCCATCGGTCCCCTGCTCGATGATATGGGGCTGTTCGCTGCAACCAATCTTTTAGCGCTGCGCAACACAAGACTTGCCAATCTGTTAAGCCTGCCAGCAATCACCATCCCCATCGGCCAGGATCAGGCAGGGCTGCCGGTCGGGCTGATGCTGGTGGGCAAACCCAATGATGACCAGAGACTTTTTTCGCTGGCCCTTGGCATCGAAAAATTGCTTCGAACAGCTTGATCGGCGCGTCACATAAACTGGAACAGATATTGCTAGTTCGAAATGGTGGGGCATGAGCGCATTGATCCAAGGCGCGCAACCCATTGGATTTGAATGATATTACAGGAACATCAAGTGCCGATTCCGCCTGCTTTTGTGACAACAAGACGTCAGTTTCTTGAACAGATTGGACAGAAATTAGGCACCAGAATGGTGCTGGCCGGGCTGAGTGCGTTTGGTGTCTCGACTGCATCCGCGCAGGCAGCGCCGCCCGATTTGCGCGGATCGGGCAAAGGCAAGCATATACTTATTCTGGGTGCCGGGCATGCCGGTCAGACGGCAGCCTATGAATTATCGAAACTCGGCTATCAGATAACGGTGCTCGAAGCGCGCGGTTTTGCCGGTGGTCGCTGTCAGAGTGCGCGCAATGGAACCCGCGTTCAGGAATTGGGTGGCGAAGAGCAGGTCTGCAATTTTGATGATGGCCAGCAGTTGAATTTCGGGCCATGGCGCATACCCTACCATCATCTTTCTACGCTGCATTATACGCGCGAATTCGATGTGCCGTTGCAGGTCATGGTCAACGAAAATGACGCGGCCTACGTCTATAACGAGGGCGAGGCGGGGCCTTTGACCAATAGGCCGGTGCGTCGGCTTGAAGTCCTGGCGGACATGCATGGCAATACCAATGAGCTTGTTGCCAAGGCAGCTTCAAGTGGCAAGCTGGATGGGATCCTGCAGCCGGATGACAAAGAAGTGTTCCTTTCCTATCTGGTCTCTGAAGGGTATCTGTCCAAAGCTGATCTGCATTACGCTGGCACGGAAGGGCGCGGATTCAAGCAATTACCCGGAGCTGGCATCAACCCAGGGCCAGGTGAAGAATCCGAGCCTTATGGTTTTGGTGATCTGCTAAAATCAAAAGTCTGGCGTCGCCTGCGCTCGGTCAATGGCTTTACCCAGCAGCGCACCATGTTCCAGCCGGTGGGCGGCATG
>CAISDR010000378.1 GCA_903884125.1 uncultured bacterium | reverse complement strand
CGATTCTGGCTACGCCCCTGGGTGTATTCGTTGTAACCGGATCAGGCGAAAGTGAACATGCAGGCACATCGGTACCCGGATCAAACAGGTCTCTGGGGCAACTGATTTCATCCCTATCCCCGCAATCAGCCGATGCCACCAATACAGTGCACGAGCCGGACCATGTGACATTGATCCTGCGTGCGCTGGGCGCGCAGATTTCCGCAGATGTAATCGCCCGCGATGGCAGGACGCTAAATCCACCCGCATCGATTTTACTATCCCTGGCCGAAGGTGATGCCCCCACCGAAAGCGCGGTGATGCGCACGCGGGTTCAGCCGACACTGGCCCCGGATATTGCACGGCGCACTTTTGAAATGCTGGGGTCCGGATGGCCAGCACTTACCACCGCCCTCGACAGTCTGAAACAGATTTCACCCGACATCCTGCGTCAAGTCATAGATCGGATGCCAAAGCCGGGACCAAAACTGCCCGCGCAATTACTTTCCGCTTTATCCGCCATCCAGTCTGGCGAGGCGCGACAGTTGCTGGGACCCGGTGCGCTTGCCGCTTTGCGCCAGGCAGGCCATGGCGCGCTGGTCGATCAGCTTGAAGAAGACCTGCGAAGGCTGAAAGCACTGGCTCAACAATCCAGTGCCGAGTGGCGGCCGGTATTACTTCCATTTTTCGACGGCCAGCATTTGCAGCAGGTGCCATTGATGATCGGCCGACCGCCTGAACATGACGGCGACAGGTCTGATCCTGGAACGCGCTTTCTGGTGGCAATTGAATTTGCCCATCTGGGACCGGTGCAGATTGACGGGTTTGTATCAAGCGCGGAACGTCGCTTTGACCTGACGCTGCGATCAACTCTTGGGTTTGATGAAGAAATCAAAACCGGTGCGCGGGAGAAATTTGCGGCGGCCATGCTGGCTGGCGGATTCAAAGGCAAACTGGTGTTCCACATCACCAACCCGTTCCCCGTTCAAAATCCCGATGGCCTGTCACGGGTACCCGTGGTGGGCTTGAAGGACTGGCTTGGCAAATCATGACGAGCAGGGTCCGGAAAAGACTTGCAGGCACCACACCAATATGAACGGGATGGGTACAGATGTGTGAAGTCAAGACACCAACTGCCTTTTGATAGCAGCAAGCTATTTCGGTCAAGGTCAAGCAGTTGCATCAAAACACGAAGGCCAATGGCAACCGCCACAATGAAGCGGCACTTTGTTGCAATATTTTTTCCGGGCTAATGAAAATGCGGAGAAATGTTGACCACCGAAGAATCAAAAATTGGCGAGGACTTAAAGCCACTAACTGAATAATTAAACGGATCGTTCGGCCACAGATTCGTTTCACCATATATGACGCGGGGGAGCTGATTTTCCATGCGCGGACCAATCCACATATCTATGACCTGGGATTGTGTGCCGTCTTGACCTACCGTTATGGAAAAGTCCGACCTATCCAGCATGACCACCGTCCCCGGTGTACCGTCAATTATCTGAACATCTTGATGCTGATCCATCGAAAATTCTAGCCTAGCATTCGAAATAAGCAGGAAAGCACGACAAAATCCCGTAGGAGCCACCGGATCTTGGGCAGTAAAAGTAACTGCCCCCGATATGACACAAAAGGGACGGGCTGAAAAAATAATGGATGGAAAGGTTACCGGAATATGAGGCAGCACGTTGGCACAAAGGTGATCCAGTAAAGCTTGAGTTGGTTCGGCAAACCGGATCGAGTCGTGATTACCGACACCAGCTGACGTCCAATCGAGCGTCAGCGGCATAATCCTTTTGGTGATATCATATTGCAGGTGTAGGCATTGCTCCACGATTTCCGGGAAGCGACCTTGCATGCAGATTGCCTTACGCTCCGGTACAGGCTGCGGCAAGCCGCCTGCGCGTAACCACGCGGCTTCGTACCGACTCGAATTTGTATGATCAATCCCTACTTCGAAAAGATTAGCCACAATCAGTTCGAGGGATATTTTCGCCGCATCGCGATTGACGTGGAGGCCGTCGAGTTCAAACTCCGGTCGAATAAAATCGTTGTGACTAATGAACGGCCAAGGATCAATGAACGGAAATCCATTTCGCAGACAAAGGTCCAGAAAAACCGCATTGACCAGTTTAACCATCTTGTTCCGTAAATTAGTGGAAACATTGTCTGGAAGCCATTTCTTGCGGTTCGACTCATCCGCCGAACGTGGCGGCAGAGCGTGAATCGCGATTCGCTTGAACCCAAGTCGCCTCAGTTCTGTCAGTGCTGCGAAGAGGGGCTTTGCGACGTCAGTTTCAATCGCCCGATAAACAGCTTGGTAAGGTACCGGTATTCGTGATGGATCCAATTCCATTGAGGATGCGTTCGGAGGGGTAAAATCATACCTCTCAAATTGACGGAGAATAACAAAGGACAGATCAACTTCACCCGCAAAAACAATAATTGGCGGCGCCAATGCAGGCTGACTACGGATAAAAGTTGTCGAACTGTAGGTTGGATCTTTAGAATAATGACACGCGGAACCATCATCATTTAAGATTTCACGTCGGACGAGCTCGCGGGTCAAAATATTATTGATCTGGCCGTTCTGATCCATGAATTGGCTCGCCGCAAGGAACTCTTTTATATAGACACTCCTGGTTACAAACCTTGTCCCACTCTCTGGCTCGAATAAGACGAAATCAGAAAGCGGCAGGCAATGGCTGTCACCAACACAAAAAATTGACACGATATTGGATTCAAATACCAAACCCATTCGCAGCCTCAGTTAGAATTTCGCTCGGCCATAAGGACGATCAACGCATCTTCGTCACAAAGCGATTGCCCTCCCTGCAATGTAGGCGTCTGCTTAGCCTCCGTAAGGGCAGATGGCGGTTCTATCCCACAAAATTGAATTAAAAAATTACGCATGACATGTGCAACGCCTGCATCCGAAACCGAGCGCAAATCGTCGCCCAAATAATCAGAATTCCCGGTCGCAATGATGATTTCATAGGAACCGAAATAGTGGACAAATCCTGGGTTCGCAATCACAGCCCGCTCGGCCGCAACGCGCAAAACCGACTTCGAATATGTCGTTGATTGCAAGACATGTCGTGACTCACAGGTTGCCGCCAGCGGTACCGGCGATACAGTCAAAATGATTTGCGCCGACGGATTTACTGATTTTAGCTTTTGGACAAAGAGATCGAGATCGCTCTCAACATCTTCTATGCCAAAGTTATGAAACTGATATT
>CAISDR010000377.1 GCA_903884125.1 uncultured bacterium | reverse complement strand
TGGTTAAGAATCAGGCAGTTTGAAGTCGCTTTACTCAAGTCGATGCCCGCTTCAGTGCGATTCTGACAAATCACAGCGTGCGACACGTTTCATAAGACGCTGTTGCCCCTCTGGCGCGGGCTCAACGCGAACCTGTTATCGACATACGGCCAACAATGCTGTCCTACCACACGGCAGCCTCAGCAATTTCCAACTGCCGTCGCCACGCCCAACTCAAGGCCCATCACGACTGGCCGCAATTTTCATTGTCGACGATTTGACGGCTATACATTTTGATCTTCGGCAAACAGTGACCCTGTTATGGAGATAGTTTGGTCCCGCTGAACCAAAGAACCGCTTTGTCGCTTGGCAATATCCGAGAATTTTGGTCCTTCACTTTGTAGTGCCTCTGGAGTCGACTTGGAACAGAGGCGGATATTGAAGGGCTCAATTCCCCTGCCTACCTGCTGCGGATTTCAGAAAGCGAGGGCCCGCCATGGATTTGACAACTTTCAAGCTGTCGAGGACACTGGCCCCTGTTGTGGTTGCGAAGTCATTTGAAGTGATAGTTATTTAACTTCCGGGAAAATGACGTGACAACTTTAGCAATTTCAGAAGGCGACAGAACAAAACTATATGAATTGCTCTGGCTTCATGAAGCCGATGCCGTTTTTGTCGCTGATGCCCAAACCGGCTTTATTGTAGATCTGAACCCAGCGGCCTGCGCACTTTTGGGACGGACAAGGTCTGACGCACTTCTGATGCATCAGCGTGAATTGCACCCCGAATATGAAAGAATTCATGTGGGCAAGGCGTTTCTGGACGCAGCAGGCAGCCCAAAAATAATATCCGGATTTCACCTGCTATCAAATGATGGCCAGGAAATTCCGGTAGAAATATCCTCCAGTCGTCGCCTGCCGTTGAGCGGCGGCGAAGTTGTCATCGGAATTTTTCGAGATATACGCGAGCAACAAAGGGAACGTGCGGTTCTGGAAACCCAGAATTGGGCACTAAACGCCTATTCCTCTGTACTAAGCGGTGTGCTGAAATCCAAAACGACCAAAGCTGCCTTTGCGATAACATGTGATGCGATTGTTGCAGATGGAAACTATCAACTGGCCTGGATCGGAATTGCCGAAAATGATCCAGAAAAGTCAGTGCGGATTGCGGCAGCAGCAGGACCAGCCCTAAATTATCTTGCCGGAATTGAGCTTAGCTGGGACGAAAATAGTCCGAATGGCACCGGCCCGACTGGACAAGCCATTCGCAGTGGTCAGATTCGCCAGATGCGAAATAGTGAGACTTCAAGTTCATTTGGTCCCTGGCGTGCAAGGGCTGAGAGCTTTGCCATTCATTCCTCGATCTCAGTGCCTTTTTCAATAGAAAAAGATACGGCCGCTTTGATGGTATATTCCGGCCGCATTGATGCGTTCACGCCCATTGCAATTCAAGTTTTTGAGCGCCTTGCCGAACAGTTGGGATTTACAATTCGAAGTATTCGAAATGGCGCACGCCTTGTTGAAGAGCAGATCGAGCGCGAGGCCGCGCAAGCCCGTTCCATTCGTGCCCTTGAAAGTGCAATCGGTGCAATCGCGGCAACGATGGAGCGGCGCGACCCATATACGGCAGGTCACGAGGAGCAAGTTGCCAATATTGCATGCGGAATTGCCGGGAAATTGAATTTGCCGCGCGATCAGATTCATTCGATCAGATTAGCGGCACTTGTCCATGATATAGGAAAGATTTCCGTACCTGCAGAAATTCTTACCAAACCTGGACGTTTGACACCCGTTGAATTTATGTTGGTTAAGGAGCACCCGGAAACAGGTTATCAAATTCTGAAGGACATTCCGTTTCCCTGGCCACTGGCGGACATCGTGCGGCAGCACCATGAGAAAATTGATGGCTCTGGATATCCATTTGGACTTACGGGTGATCAGATTCTGCTAGAATCCAAAATCTTGGCTGTGGCCGATATTGTTGAATCGGTTTCTTCCTTTCGTCCTTATCGCCCAGCAATGGGAATTGAAGCCGCGATAAATATTATCGTTTCAGAAGCTGGTAAAACGCTAGACAGAGATGTCGTAGCGGCGTGCGTTGAAGAATTTAGAGGCGAATTGCCAGCCAACTTTGATATGTCCGATGGACGCGATTAAAGATGCCGCTTCGTTCAGAATGCTGGTTTTGAATGCGTTGATCTCGGTCTGATCATTATTGATTACTGCTACCGGCGGTGCCTGAACAAACATCTGTTCAACAGCCGACCGAACGCCTATCGGGTCATCGAAGCATGGATAATCGTACACTACCAACCGCCCAACCACGAGCATCAAGGGACTTACACCGACAATGTTCGTAACACAGCAAAATAGGGCAACAATGATGACCGGATACTACTCATAAGCCAGGGAACCACAGAGGCAAAGTCATCTGTACCGCCGGAGTCAGGTTCCATGGGCGTTTATGAAGCTTATCGGGAGATAAGCGTATGCCGATTCAGCATGGTAAAATATTGGATATACTACTAAGCGCGACGACCAAGAGTGAATCATTGGCGAATAGAGTTATCTTGGTAACCGGGGCAAGCGGTATAATTGGGTTGTGTGTCATTGCATTCGCGCTTGCAAGAGGGGCGACCGTCTGCGGCATGTATCATTCGAGGCTCGTCGATTTTGCCCACCCCCGCCTGCGATGGATCAAATGCGATCTCAATGGTGAACCGGATTCCACTTTCACTGGCAAGGTGGATATCATGATCCATACTGCTGCCTTGTGGCTTTTTCCCAAGGCCTGGACAAAATTTCCACTTGTTGAGATAGATCGTGTGATCGCGTTCGGATCAACATCAATATTCAGCAAAATGGGAACGCAAAGTCGGGCTGAACAGGCGATGATCAATCAATTGCTGGATGCGGAAAAGTCATACTTTGCATTGGCGCGCAGCGCAAACGCCACGCTGTTTCGCCCGACAATGATCTATGGACTTGGCCTTGATGCGAATATATCGCGTCTGGCAAAAGTTATTCAGTTCTGCGGCGTTTTGCCTGTCTATGGCGATGCATCGGGTTTGCGTCAGCCAGTTCAAGCCATGGATCTCGCCAAGGCGGCATTGGATGTTGTCGATGTCCCGGCTACATTTGGCAAAACTTACAACCTTGGTGGCGGGGAAGTGTTGAGCTATCGGTCAATGATTGACCGCCTGTTTCGGTATCTTGGCAGGCAACCCTTTGTCCTGCGCGTGCCATTCCTGGCGCCCATGCTTGATCTGCTAGAAGCTATCTTTCCATCAAGCAATATAAATGGCGAAATGTTACGCCGTATGAATCGTGATCTGGTTTTTGACCTTCACCCTGCAGCAGACGATTTTAGGTACAGTCCTGCCGGTTTCCTGGAAGGAACTATTTTGTTCTAAATCCATATTTCCAGCGATGGCCTCTAGGGATTGGGCATCAAGGCATTCTGCCGATGTCACGATAAACATTCAAATTGGCAGGATCGAACGAGAAACACAGAACAGCGAACCTCGAACACATCCATCCCGCCAAATCTGGACTTCCGCTTACAGAAAACGCCCTGGCTGATGCCGTACTTGCGGCAGACGTCATCCGTCATCAGGCTGGCTTCCTACTCCCGGATCATCCCAATAACTGTTGTTACGTAAATCCAGATGCCTTCAGATCCGCCTTCATTCAGTCGTCGGGCGCTGCCAAATTTTGGAAGATTCTCAAGAGCTCAGGTCAAACCTCGAACTAACTACATGATTTTATAGATAATTTTGATCCAACTGGCGGAGACGGAGGGATTCGAACCCTCGGTACGGCTTTAAACCGTACGCCGGTTTAGCAAACCGGTGCCTTCAGCCACTCGGCCACATCTCCCCTAGTCGGGGGCCTTTGGTACTGGCAGCTTGTCCTTAAGTCAACGCGGTATCTGTATTAGTGCGAACTAACCAGCTGAGTCAGCCTGCAAATCTTAACGAATGCCGGTCAATTTGTGCGTCTGGAGCGATAAATGCCATTTTGGGTGCGCCATCACATAGGCGATGGCGGCCTTGATATTGCTGGCCTGATCGGGGCCGTCCATCGGTTGTAAGTGAAAACGGTCAAAGGCCAGGTCACAAAACAGGGCTGGATCGGCACCCGCCTGAGGATAGACCAGCTTCATTTCGTTCCCATGGCGTAATACCAGGTCTGCACCCGCTTTGGGACTGACGCAGATCCAGTCCAGCCCGTCAGGCGGTATCTGGGTCCCATTGGTCTCAACCGCGATTTCAAATCCGATGGCGTGAAGCTGTTCGACCAGCGCGCGGTCTACCTGTAACAAGGGTTCGCCCCCGGTCAGCACCACAAAGGGCCGCCCCTGCACTGGATCCGGCCAATGATCACCAATCGCCTGTGCCAGCTGGGTCGCGTTTGCGAACCGTCCGCCACCTGTCCCATCCATGCCCACAAAATCGGTATCACAGAATTTGCAGACCGCTGTGGCGCGATCGTCCTCGCGCCCGGTCCACAGGTTACATCCGGTAAAACGGCAAAAAACAGCCGGGCGACCTGCCTGGGATCCTTCGCCCTGAAGGGTGTAGAATATTTCTTTAACCGCGTAACTCATTTTCGAGATTGCTGAAACCGCGCCCATCCCTGCAATCGCAACTGACAGGCCGGACACGATCCGCACCCCGCCCCCCATGCATGCATCTGTTCGCGCACCCCCAGGTAACACGAATGGCTGTCGGTGCGGATCAGCTCAACCAGATCATCCCCGCCCAGTTCAGCGCTTAAATCCCAGGTCTGCGCCTTATCCAGCCACATCAGCGGCGTGTGGATCACATAGCGCCGATCCATGCCCAGATTCAGCGCCACCTGCAACGCCTTGATCGTGTCGTCACGGCAGTCGGGATAGCCTGAATAATCCGTCTCGCACATGCCACCCACCAGATGACGGATATTGCGCCGATAGGCCAGTGCGGCGGCGGCCGTGAAAAACAGAAGGTTACGACCGGGCACAAAAGTCGTGGGCAGATTATCAGCACCCATGATGATTTCCGCATCGCTGGTCAATGCGGTCTGACCCAGTTCGGGTACCACAGCAAGATCAAGCATGTGGTCCGCACCAAAGCGCGCACGCCATGCCGGTTTGAGTGCTGAAATTTTATCTCGCAAAGGCAGGCGGCAGTCCAGTTCGACAGCATGGCGCTGGCCATAGGCAAAACCAATGGTTTCCACGAGATCGAACCGGTCCAAGGCCCATGCAAGACACGTGGCCGAATCCTGCCCCCCGGAAAACAGAACAAGTGCATGTTCAGACATGAACCCTAACCCCGCCCGCGATAGGTGGGTACGCCCTGATCCGGCACCCAGAGCCCCGACGGCCGCTGGCCATGTTCAAAAAACACGTCAATCGGAATGCCGCCGCGCGGATACCAATATGCCCCAATGCGCAACCAGATCGGATCAGCCGCTGCAATCAACCGTTGTGCGATTGAAATCGTGCATGCCTCGTGAAAATCGCCGTGATTGCGGAATGACTGCAGATAGAGCTTAAGCGACTTGCTTTCAACCAGTCGCGGCCCCGGCGCATAGTCGATCACAATATGCGCGAAATCAGGCTGGCCTGTCATGGGGCATAAAGACGTGAATTCGGGTGCGGTAAAACGCACCAGATAATGCACATCGGGTTTGGGGTTAGGCACGCATTCGAGCACCGCATCCTTTGGAATTTGCGGCTGCTGGATGCGCCCACCCAATTGGGTAAGGGTTGACGTGTCGGTATCGTTCATAACGTCAAGCATAGAACATCAGCATGAAACCTGACTAGGCCGATTTTGCGTGTTCAAATCCCCATCTGGCGTGCCGCCAGATCACGCATGATTTCTTCAGAACCACCGCCGATCGCATTCACGCGCACCTCGCGGTATATGCGTTCAACTTTTGACCCGCGCATATAACCATTGCCCCCTAAAATCTGCATGGCTTCGCGTGCACAGAATTCCATGGTCAAAGTGGCCTGTACTTTCAGCATTGACAGGTCGGCTACCGGGGTTTCGCCCTGGGACACACGCCAGGCGGTCAATTCCAGATAGGACTGGGTCGCATTGATCATGCGCAGCATTTCGGCCAGTTTGTGGCGGATCACCTGATGATCCGCCAGTCGCTTGCCAAAGGTCTGACGTTCGCGCGCCCAATTCGCGGCTTCCTCCAGACACACACGGGCAAAGGCATTGGCACCCGATGCCAGCCCCAGACGCTCGCCATTGAAATTGAGCATGATTCCAGTGAAGCCCTGATTTTCGATACCAATCAGACATTCAACCGGCACACGTACGTCGTCAAAATAAATCTGCGCCGTGTCAGAACTATGCCAGCCCATTTTGGCCAGCGGCGTACGGG
>CAISDR010000376.1 GCA_903884125.1 uncultured bacterium | reverse complement strand
CCAGTACCAGCCCCGGTGCCGCAAGATCAGCGTTGTACAACACGCATCCAAAAGCCCCTAGTGCTGCCGCCAGGCATTGCGCCAGTCGTCCACCCTGCACCAGTGCGCCAAGTCCGCCAATCAGGGCAGCAAGCCCCAATGCGCCAATGCCGACCGGTTGCCAGATGCGAAACGCCTGATAGGTCGCAGCACGTGGAACGCACCACCATGGCCCTGTACCGGGGGTCACATAATTGTCCGATCTCGGTAACTTCAATCGCAAAAAATCGAACCAGCAGTGCAATGCCTGCAGCAACTATCGCACAGCAAAAAGCGATCGTCAGGGGCTGGGAAAGATAGGATTTGAAATTGTTCATCGTCGGACTTTGATCATCGCTAGTTGATCGCATTAAGACCACCTGAGCGGATGCGCTCGCGGTAGGCTGTCAGGAAACTTTCATATGTCTTCGTGCTGGCAATCTTGCCTGCCAGTTCGCGGAAATCCGTATTGGAAATATCGGGTGCATTCGTCAAAGCGGTAAAGCTTGCTGCATCCGATGACTTCGCCATGCGCGACCCAAAGGTTGATGTCAGACGCGACAGTCCGGATCGGTCACCCGCAAGGGCATAGGCAATGGCCGCCCTGAGCACCAGACTTTGATTCATCTGATCGATCTTTGTTTCAGACCCTTTAACCGGTGTCAGCAACTCCTCGATCTTGGCACCGGCTTCTGCCCAACGCTGACCTGACCATAAAATATCACCGCGCAGGAATTGCGCGTCCTGGCTTTTGTCGTCCGAAAGCGACTGCAGGGCCTCGACCGTGCGCCCCAGTTCCATCTGCGCGCGCGCCTTGATGCGAATGCGTTCATTGGCCAATGCCAGCGGTAACTGAATCTGTTGGGTTTTTTCCAATATCTGAATCGCTTCTGCAGGTTTTTTATCCAACAGATAAACTACGGCCAGTCGGGTTGCGACCTGCGCCTGCGCCGTGCCTGCCAGACGCTTGTCCACCTGATGGCGCAATAACTCAGACGCCTGCGTCAAAAGATCGACAGACACCATCCGGTCCGCCAGCCGCCGGATCATCTCATCACCGTCATTTCCAATCGGTGTCAGCTCGCGGAAGTCATAATACAAGCCAAGCGCTTTGACCGGCGACATGGAATTGGCCGATCCGCGCAGAAACAGATCGGAAAAGACGCGGTTCATATCCTCTTTTATTTCCTGGGCCTGACGGCTGTCGGCAAACATCGACATGGCCTGACGCATGGTATCAAAGCCCGCCCGATAATCGCCCGACTTGATATAATAAAGACCCAATGACCGCAGGATATCGCGCTCAAGATCATCGCCGCGCCAGGTGTATCGCAGCGTTTCCAGCTCTTCGATGGCTGCCGCCGGCGTGATTTTGCCCACTTTTTCCTGCAACAGAATTTTTCGATACCGCGCGTTCGCCCGCGACTGACGGTCGGTCCCGGCAATGGCACGATCATAATCTGCCATAGCCCCGTTGGAATCATTGTTCAGTTCACGCAACCTAGCGCCAAGATAATAGGTCCGGAACGAATCCGGCGGCTGCGGCTTGCGCGAGACAATATCAGACAGATCCTTTGACGCTGCTTCCTTGTCGCCAAGTTCAAGATTTGCGCGCGCCGAGGCCATACGGAATTTCATACGCTCTTTTATTGGGTAACGATCAATAAGCGGGAAGCCGCGTCTGAATTCGGCAGCAGCCCCGGACCAGTCCTGCATCATGGTATTGGCGATCCCGCGCCAGAACGCCGTGTTGTTATCCAGTTGCAGCGAAGGAACAGACAAATCTTCCAATGCCTCTTTAGGTCGGTAAAGGCCGAGTTTCGCCACACCGCGCATCGCCCGGAACGCTGCATCATCCAGCAGCGTATCGTCCGTAGCTGCCATCAGATTCAGAACACCCAATGCCTCGGCATCAAAATGGTTGGCCAGGAAAAATCGTGCAAGTTCAAGTCGAGCGGCATTCTTAAGTGTCTTTGGGGCCATCGCCGTATTCCGTTCAAGGCGTGCACGAATGCGTTTGAACGGGCCTTCGGCCTGACGTGCCCATTTATCATATTCAATGAAACCTTCAGCACCTGGGCTGCCGCCAGCACCCTTCATCGCCTGCTCGGTCGGGCGCGTGCCATTTGAAAGCATCAGGCCGCCGTCCTGCGTGACCGCAACACCTTCGGGGTCTGCGACTGCCTGAATCGTATCTGTCTGTGGAATGACAACCGCGCCCTGCTGTGTCGGCCACAGGTCAAAGCCCAGGAAATTATGCACCGCACCCAGACCATGATTGGGGCGCAGTGTGGTTGCCACATCAAAACGATCGCCGACAACCGGATCGGACAGGCGCTGTATGTCGCCGCGCTCATGCATCTGGATCAAAACGTCTGACCCGCCGACCTTATTGGGCCGTGGAACAATTTCGACCGGCTCGCCACGCATTGGCTGCGCCAGAATGTCAATCGACCAGGTATTGTCCTGATTGTTCACTTCGATACTGCGCCCTTCGGGCAGATCCATGTTCACGACCGTGCCTCTTGGAGTCGCGGTCTGGCGCACTTTCAGCGGAATCGCTGCAACCGCCTTCAAATCAAGATTTGCCTGGGCATCAAACACAACCCAGATCAGTCCGGCACGTGTAAAGGCGGCAACAGGCGTTTTCACCGGAAACGGGAAAATAATCCGCGTGCGGTCCGGCAATGTTTCATTGGTAACAACAACAGTGCCAACTGAGCCAAGTGGCGTTGCGGGCAATGGTTGCGAGATGACAGGAAATCGCGGCTCTGATGGTTTTGGTTCGGATGCCGCACTGCCGGGCCGTGGTGGCGGAGCCGGTTGAGCCGGTGGGGCTGCTGCGGCCGCAGCGGCCGCAGCCTGTTGGGCGATGGCCCCCGGATTTGCTTTTTCGATTTGCGCGATAGCACGCTTTTCGGCATCAGCACGCTGTGCCTGCGCCAAAGCCGGTGTGGTCAGCCGTTCAGGTAACGGTCCGCTGTCAGGATCAAAACTGTTGGGCGACAGTGCGGGGTTGCGGCTGGCCAAATCAGACCGGGCTTTGTCATCGGATACAATCTGCTTGGCTTCAGGTTCAACAGGTGCCGGATTGGATGTGGCCCGCCCGGCGATCAGATCGACAACCACCGTCCGGTCTTCGGCAAAATTTCGAAAATTGGTTCCCGGGTCGACTGTAAAGACAACGCTGGTCTTGCCAGTACGGTTGAATACCCGGACGTCGCGCACACCACGGGGTGGTTCGGTTTCAGCCTTGCCCAGATCAACTTGCGTAAGCCTGTCAAAAACCACAGAAATCGCATTGCCTGATTTGGTCACATTATAGGTGGGCGGGGGCTGCGGCCAGATAAAGGACAGGCGGGTAAATGCCTGTTGTTGGCCAACCTGCAGGATGACATCGCCATTGCTGGCCAACGTACCGCCACCATCAGTCCGGGGACCGGCAGCCTGTGTTTTTGGCCGCAATGGTGTTGGTGCGCCCGGTGCAGCAGGCGGTGTAGCAGTTGGGGCCTGGGCCTGCGCAGGCGGTGTTGCCCCGGGCGGCGGCGCAATCGGCGCGCTTACAACCGGTTGAGGGGTCGGCGGTGGTGCATTTGTTCGTACCGGCGGCCCCAGCAGATCAACCACCACAGCTGAACCGTTGAGCCACCGGCTCAGACGAAAATCACCGGCAAGCTGAAACCGCAGGGTACGGCCATCTTCCGACAGGTCCGCGCTGGTTACATATCCGTTCAGGGAACTGGTAACAGTGGACAGATCAAAATTGGCCCGCCGCGCGAAACTGATGGTCAGCAAACGGCCATCAATCCGCGCCTCGTAACCAACCGGTGACTGCCAGTCAAAGACCAGCCGCCCCTGTTCTGCCTGCATGCCCGCACGTACACGAACAGATTCCGACGTTTGCGCAAATGCCGGGCCACCAAGGCCCGGTATCGACTGGCCGGGACCAAGGATCAAAAACAAGCCAAGTATCAGGGCCTGCACAAATACCCGGACAATGGCATCGACACATGGGAAAGCGCGCGGCGCAGAGCCTGGTTGCCCCAACGTCGCACTATGCTCAGGCACAAGCCTGAAAATTCCGGTCGAAAGACCTCCCGCCATCAAGTCGCACCTTGCCCGTCGCCAACGCGAATCGCGCGACGTTAGGAACATGAGTGTCAATCCCACGGGCGTAACACGCAAGCGCCTACAATGAAAATCTGCTGCATTCAACGTGGTTTACTGAGAGTTTTCAGAGGCTGTCGAACAAAGCATCGATATCGTCCTGACTACTGGCGGCTTGCGGAAGGGCCGGGCCGGTCAACGGCCCTTTGGCCTCGTCAACCATTTCTGCCTCGTCGTCCAGATCACCATCCGCATCAAGCCCCAGCGTAGTGGCAAGACGGGTCAGGCGTTCCTCAATCTTCCGCAATGTCCTGACCACTTTCATGATCCGCTGACCGGAAATGTCCTGAAAATTTGATGCTTCATAGATTTCCATGACAACCTGATTGACCACTTCTGCATGTTCAGGCGCCACATTGGGGGCCAGCGCGCTCAATGTTTCGGCAGCATTCAGTATGGTAAAGGTTGCAGCCTCCGTTGATTTCACTACCGCGTCCAGCTCGTCTGTCGCAGCCGGAATATCGCGGCGGGATATCCTGTTAGGCCTGATATTCGCGATTTCAGTTCTGGCATCGCGTAGGAAGGCCAGAAGGTTGACCACTTCCTGCCGGGCATGAAGTTCGCCAGAGGTTACCTCGCCTTCGACGCTGGTCAACAGGCAAAGCGCTACCGCACCAATCTCGTCCAGGGGGACACTATCGCCACGCTCTGCCCGCAATTGGGCAATTCGTTCCTCGATCGTCACCCTGGTGCCTTCGTTTGCCATGGCATCACCCGCCATTGCCTGGCGGACGTGCGCCCGATTGGGGCAAAGGCTGAAGCAGACCGGGTGGCCGCAATTGCGATGCTGCGGGCGGCGCTGGTGGCTGTGAAGGGACTGCCGCAGAGGCCGATCCGGGACCACTTGATGAACCAGCAGGGGCCCCCTTTGATTCCATCGCTGGCATAGGCATGGATTTACCAGCCCCGCCATCGCCAAGCCCCTCCGGTGCCGCATCAGGCAAGGTTTTCTGCGTTGCCAGTTTCACGGTTAGTTCATTGGCCCGCTTCGGATCCATTACTGCCAGAATCGGGGCGATTTTTGTCGGCTGCATGCGCTGGATCATGCTGATCAGAACGGGCATTTCCAGCTTGTCAAAGATCGGTGCCGCCTCTTTGGGTTTCATGGCACCATAGACTTTGACCAGGCTTTGCAATTCCTGTTCTTTCAGCGCATCCTGCTGTTCGATCAGGGCCTTTATCGATGCCTCGATTTTTTTCAGTTCTGTGATTTTTGTGCCCACACGATCTTCTGCCGCGCGCAGCAACTTCTCACGCATGTCGATTTCGTTTGCCCGTTGATCCAATTGATCACGACGGGCGGCCAGATTCTGAAGTACATCCATCTCACCCGGTGTCGGCGGCGCAGGTGGAAGTGACGCCATCGCCGGTTCGGCGGGCTTTGCACCATGATCTTCCGCTTTGGGCGCACCTTCACCTGCTGGTGCAGGTGGTGGATTTTCAGCCTGTGCCTTCGACACACCCGCCACAATCGTTACACCGCGATAAACACCCTGCACCTTGACGCTGAATAGCATCACGGCAAAAATGATCAGGACCGGCGTCAGCCGCAATTGATCAGGCCACTTCATATTTCACCGTATTGTCTTGAGCGCGTTTAGCAGATCGCGTTCAGCATCGTTGCGGGCGGACAAAGGAGCTGCCCCCCGGACCGGGGCATTCGGCGGCTGCGACGATTGTGCAAACCGTCCATCCTCGGGAAAT
>CAISDR010000375.1 GCA_903884125.1 uncultured bacterium | reverse complement strand
CGGGTCCGTTCAGGCATGCGGTTGATAACATCAACCACTTTGCGGTCCAGAAGGCGAAAATCCCCGACTTCGCGCGGCAGGGGCGTGTCCGATAACCGGTCAAAAAGCCAGTAAAACAGCCGGGCCTGGGTCTGACTGGCCAGACTTTGGCCAACCCTGCGATCGCGGACGGCATTGACTACATCAAAGCCCTCGCGCCATTTCGCAATCATAGTCGGGATTGCCTCGGGCGGGTGCTGCAGGTCGGCATCCATGGGAATGACAACCCGCCCGCGCGCCAGGGCAAGTCCGGCCGACAGGGCAGGTTCCTTTCCGAAATTGCGCGACAGATCCACGACCTTTACCCTTTGATCCCGAGCATTCGTTGCAATCAGCCGGGCCAGTGTGTCGTCCTTGCTGCCGTCATTGATGCAGATGACCTCAGCAGGGCCGTCCAGCCTGTCCAGCATCGGTAAAAGGCGCGCAAAAAGTGGCAGAATGTTGGCGGCTTCGTTGAAACATGGAATGACAATCGAAACCAATGGATTGACAGCACCCATTGCCTTGGCGTCGGTTCCTTGAGGATCGGCGTCGGTAACGGTGGTCATGGGCAACAGTCGGTTTTCCGATTTGAAATGCGCGAATGGATAGGCTGTCGCAGCCCCGGGCTGCCAAAATCCTGTCGACCCGCCCGACCGTCATGACCCGAATGCTTCATAGAGCAAATCCTTTGGCCGCGACGACAGCGGAAGACCGGGTATATATAGTAAGAATGACTCAAGGCAAAGAACCTCTTACCAACCGTCCGGAACCGGCTTTGGCAACGCCATCCGGACCAGTCCGCCGGATTGTTGTATGTGCGGATGATTATGGCTTAAGCCCCGGTATTGGCGTTGCCATTCGTGACCTTCTGCATCGCGGGCGGATTTCGGCCACCTCGGCAATGACCGCCGGTCCCTTCTGGCCGTCCGAGGCCGAACGCCTGCGGCCATTTGCTGGCCGCGCCGATCTGGGACTGCATCTGACCCTGACGGATCAAGCCCCGGCAGGCCCTTGCACCCGCCTTGCACCGAATGGTCATTTGCCGCCTTTGCCCAAACTGGTCACGGCGGCCTTGCTGGGCCAATTGCCGTTAGATGAGATCGAGGTCGAGATGCATCGCCAGCTCGACCGATTTGAATCGGCCATGGGGATCAGCCCCGATCATCTGGACGGGCATCAGCATGTCCATGGTCTGCCGGGCATTCGCGATGTGGTCATGCGGGTGTGTGACCGACGGCTTCCGTCAACCAGCTATATTCGGGCAACCGATGCGCCCATGGGGTTTCTGGTCAAAGCGCCGTCCGGCATACGGGCAGCGATCGTGGCGCTGTTGGGCCATGGTCTGACCGTGATGCTCAAGACCGCAGGGCGCGCTCATAATAAAAGCTTCTCAGGTGTCCGGACGTTCACCGAAGCAGTCCCGTACCTTGCGTTGTTTGAGGCAGCACTGGCGGCAAAGGGGGCAGACCTGCTGGTGATGTGCCATCCGGGTCTTGCGGATAATATTCTGGGCAGGCTCGATCCGGTGGTTCACCCGCGCGAAGCGGAATACCGCACGCTTAGAAGCGATGAATTCGCCCGGATGCTGGCTGATCGTGGCGTGGCAATTGGCCGACTGCTCGGCTAACCCACCTGAAGCAGCAGGCGGGTCAGGGCATCGGGTGCCGTGATCATGGCATCATGGCCAGTTTCCATTGTGGCAACGGTCCAGCCGGTTTGAGCCCGCGCTTTCTGGGCAAAGGGATTGACCGGTCCGAAAATCGATGGCTTGACGCAGTCAATATAAACACGCGGCAGACTGTCAGCCCCGCCCCGATTGAGAATTAAGGGTTGGGTCAATGTTGCCAGTGGGTGTGGTGTCATGCGTCGTTCAACCCAGGCCGATTGTGGATCGGATTCGGGTATGCCCAAAGCAGCAGCCCTGGGAGGTGGCAGCACAAGGCTGCCTGCCGCCTGCAACTTTTTGATCCGGTCGGCAAATTCGCCGCTTTGTACCGAAAGACTGCTCTCGCCCGGCTTGACCAGAATGGCATCCAGATAAACCACATGGGCCAGGGATTCAGGGATCCGGTCGGCAACGCCTGTGATTACCAGTCCGGCATAGGAATGCCCGACCAGCACCACATCTTCAAGTTCCTCAGCCGCGATAACGCTGACGATATCGATGATGTGGGTTTCCAGATCGGTTTGCGGGGTCAAAAGATGGGCCCGCTCGCCAAGGCCGGTCAGGGTCGGGGCATAGACCCGATGGCCAGCCGCACTCAGCCTTTTTGCAACCTGATGCCAGCACCAGCCGCCATGCCAGGCCCCTGGCACCAGCACATAGGGCCGACGGTGTTTCTCGCGCTTCACACTGGCGGGTCGTCCACCGCCAATGGGTTGCGATTCGGATTGTCCATCAGGCAATGTCTGCGCCAGCGATGGCGTCAGGACGACGCCTGCCACAGCTGCAAGCGTCAGACCACCAATGATGGTCCGCCGTGCCGGGGCACTTTTCTGGGGTGTATCGTCCATTGGCCATGCTCGCGCGGGTTCAGGTCGGTGCGCAGAGCATAGCTATGGAATATTATACCAACAAGCAGTGCATCCTATCGGTTGCCAGCCACGATCCGGGCATAGATCAGGGTAATGGCAAATGCACAAAATGCGCCTATGACCAGGGCGAGATAACCAATTGATTCGGGCATGATACGTACTCCCTTGTTCCAACCATATGGCCTGCCATTCAACTTCTGCTGTGGGCTTTGGCGTTAACCACCAGCGGAATTTCCACAGGGTCCGACCCAGGTGCATTGATCTAGCGCAAATGCGATATTGGATGGGTATTGGCGGGCCGAAAGGTCGCATGCTTGAAGGCATCGAATGGGCTGGGGGCTTGCCCCCCGCCCGCATATCGGCCACGGTTGGTCAATAAATGCTTTGTGGGTGAGGATGATGGATCGGACATTTGATTTCATAATCGTTGGCGCAGGTTCGGCAGGGTGCGTCCTGGCCAATCGCCTGTCCCAAGACCCTGCCGTCAAGGTCCTGCTGGTCGAAGCAGGTGGTCAGGACAATTCCACATTCATCCGGATGCCGGCAGGTGTCGGCAAATTACTGGGGTCGGATGCCCATAACTGGTATTTTGATACCGAGGGGCAGCCGCACCTAAGCAATCGCAAGCTTTACTGGCCCCGGGGCAAAGTGCTTGGCGGCTCATCATCCATAAATGGCATGATCTATATTCGCGGGCACGCGCGCGATTACGACCTTTGGAGGCAACTGGGCCTTGAAGGGTGGAGTTACGCCGATGTCCTTCCCTATTTCAAAAGGTCAGAAGGGCGCGAGGCCGGGGCAGATGATTTTCATGCCGCCGATGGTCCATTGAACGTCGCCACAACCAAAAATCAAAGCCCCCTGATCCGTGCATTCATGGAAGCCTGCCGGGAGGCAGGTCACACGTTTACGCCTGATTTCAATGGTGCCGAACAGGAAGGTTATGGCCGGTATGAATCCACAACCAAGGGCGGCGAACGCTGGTCGGCGGCTGCCGCTTTCCTGCGGCCGATCCTTGACCGGCCCAATCTGACGATTGAGACAAAGGCGCTGACCACACGTATTCTTTTTGAAGGCAAGCGGGCGGTTGGCATCGAATATGCCCAGAATTCAAATCGCATTCAGGTGCGCGCAGAGCGCGAAGTATTGCTTTGTGGCGGGGCGGTCAATACACCACAGGTCCTGCTTTTGTCGGGTATAGGTGCAGGTGACTATCTGCGCCGTTGGGATATTCCTGTGGTGGCCGATCTGCCTGGCGTTGGCGAAAATCTGCAGGACCATCTGGATGCATCCATCCAGTATGAATGCACACAGCCGATCACACTGTACAGCCAGATGAAGGCGCACAAAATGATCATGACCGGGTTGGAATTCCTGCTCTTTAAAACAGGAACCGGTGCGCAGCTACCAACCGATTCCGGCGCATTTTTGAAGACCCGTCCGGAACTTGAACTGCCAGATATCCAGTTGCATTTCCTGCCGGCGATTGTTCATGACCATGGACGCAAAAAATCCGACCGTCACGGCTTTTTGCTGCATATGTGTCAATTACGCCCCCAATCGCGTGGCCATGTGCGGCTGAAATCCCTCGATCCGTTTGCCCATCCGCTGATTCAGCCAAACTACCTTAAAGAGGAAGCAGATCGCCGAACCATGCGCGATGGCGTCCGGATGGCACGCGAGATTTTTGCTCAAAAGGCGTTCGATCCGTATCGCGGGCCGGAATATGATCCGGGCGCCCATGTTCAAAGCGATGAAGACATCGACCGGTTTATCCGCGAAAAGGCTGAGACGATTTACCATCCGGTTGGGACGGCCCGCATGGGTAATGATGCAATGGCTGTGGTTGATGCAAGTCTTAGGGTGCATGGCCTAGAAGGACTAAGGGTTGTTGATGCGTCGGTCATGCCAACGCTGATCGGCGGCAACACCAATGCGCCTACGATCATGATTGCGGAAAAGGCATCCGATATGATTTTGGGCAAACCGGCCATGGCCCCGATCGTGCCGCGTGCTTTCACGAACGCCGATGCAGCCTGAGTCAGATATCGAATGACCGACCAATACGATCAGGAACGCTTACGGCTGCAGGTAGTTGCCCATGGCAAATATCTCAAAGGCGTTTCCGGTCATCGCCGGTTCAATGTTTCATTCGCCAATATCGACCGACTTGACCTGTCGCGCGCGGACTTGCCTGATTCAGTATTTGTCGGATGTTCAGCGGTGGGCACAAAATTACGCCGGGCAACCTTGACCAATGCCGATCTTTTCGGCGGTGATTTTTCAGGCGCAGATATGCGCGGGGCCGATATGACCCGCGCCGATTTGCGCGGCATTAAGTT
>CAISDR010000374.1 GCA_903884125.1 uncultured bacterium | reverse complement strand
CCGGCGAAAGGCGCTGGCGATATCAGGGTAATTGGCAAACTCAAGGCGGTTCACGAAGCCCGACTTGCGTTCAAGGTTTCCGGGCTGGTCAAGGCGGTTCATGTTGACACCGGTGACCGTGTTTCCAAGGGCCAGGTTCTGGCCGAACTTGACCTGAAAGAGGTCAACAGCCAGACAGTTCAATCCCGAGCCAGTCTTGACAAGGCATTACGGGATCTTGAGCGGGCAAAGCAATTGGTGAAATCGGGTGCGGCACCTCAACAACGTGCAGATGATGCCGCCACCGCAGTTGATGTTGCCCGCGCCGGTCTTGATTCTACCAGTTTCAATCAGGGTCTGGCACGCATCATTGCCGCCGAAGACGGCATCATCCTGGCCCGACTGGTAGAGGCAGGCGAAATTATTGGTACGGGTACACCTGTACTTATATTTGGAGACCTGAGCGGAAATTTTCTTGCGCGCGCCGGATTGTCAGATCGCGATGTTGCCCGCGTTGCCCTTGGCGATAAGGCACGGTTAACGCTGGACGCAGCGCCCGACGTCACGTTGACCGGAACAATCACACGAATTGCAGCCATGTCTGATCAGCGAACCGGGACATTCGATGTAGAAATTACAATAGATTCACATCCGGCGACCGTTGCGTCCGGACTGGTCACAAATATCGCGATCAGCGCCAGTAGCCCCGGCCCCGATGCGGGCAAGCTGGCTATTCCGATTGCCGCTGTTCTTGAAGCACATGGGGCGGATGGATTTGTCTATGTCTATGACCCGCCAAGTTCGACTGCCCGCCGACGCCGCGTTGCCCTTGGCGCGATTAAAGGCGACATGATCACTATCGTCGCTGGAATATCTGCCATGGACAAGGTCATTACGCAGGGGGCTGCCTACTTACGTGACGGAAACAAAGTACAGATTGCCGGGCCGGGATTTCAATCCAAATGAATCCGGTTACATTTTCAGTACGAAACTGGCAATTTACGCTTGTTGTATTTGCCATGCTGGCAATGCTGGGCATCAATGCCTGGCAGACGATTCCGCGTGCAGAAGACCCGTCATTTCCAGTGCCGACCCTGCTGATTACGGCGGTGCTGCCGGGTAGCGATCCTGCAGATATTGAGCGGCTTGTATCAGAGCCAATCGAGCGTGTGCTGGGCTCGCTTGATGATCTCAATTATGTAAAATCCACATCGAGTGACGGTGTTGCCATTATTGTTCCCGAGTTCACCTGGGATGTGGACCCCGAGAAAAAATATGATGAAGTTGTGCGCGAAGTAAATGCCATTCGCCCGACCCTGCCCGTGGGCCTGCAAAGTCTGACAATTGAAAAAGTTGAAACCGGACTGACCGCGATCAGCCAGATCGCGCTGGTCTCTGACACAGCCAGTTACCGGGAACTTGAAGAACATGCACGCGATCTGAAAGATGCGCTGGATCGCATTCCCAGTGTGCGTGAAACCAAAGTCTGGGGCTTGCCACGCATTGAAGCCCGTATCTCTGTTGATCTGGCGCGGATGGCCGCACAGGGCATCCCGATCATCGCACTGCAACAGGCTGTCCAGGCCAGGGTGACGGATATTCCCGGTGGGGCCATCCATGCGGGTGAAAGTCGCTTCAACCTCAAGACCACGGGCAGTTACAAGTCACTGGATGAAATTGCCGACACCGTTATTCTGCAGGCCGAGGGCAGACTGGTCCGCGTGAGGGATGTGGCACAGGTCAGTTGGGAAAATGATGAAGCCCAGCATGTGACTGCTTTTAACGGCAAACGGGCTGTCTTTGTCACAACGGCAAAAAAAGCCAAGTCAAATATTTTTCAGGTGCGCGACCAGATTTTTAAAGTGGCGGATCAGATCGAGGCCAGGCTGCCATCGGATGTGGTGATGGAGCGAGGCTTTGATCAATCGATCAATGTGGATAAACGCCTGACCCAGTTGGGTCATGACTTTCTGTTCGCATTGGCATTGGTGGCCATAACTCTTTTGCCACTGGGACTGCGCGCCGCCTTGGTCGTGATGATTTCAATCCCGTTGTCATTGGCCATCGGTCTCGCCCTGCTTAATTTCCTAGGCTATTCGCTAAACCAGCTTTCTATTGCCGGGTTCGTTCTGGCCCTTGGCCTGCTAGTAGATGATTCCATCGTCGTGGTAGAAAATATCGCCCGGCATCTGCGTGAAGGCATGCCAAGGACTCAGGCCGCAATCGCGGCCACAGGTCAGATCGCCGTTGCGGTTCTTGGCTGTACCGCAACCTTGATGCTGGCCTTTCTGCCGCTTTT
>CAISDR010000373.1 GCA_903884125.1 uncultured bacterium | reverse complement strand
GCGGCAGCACACTGGGCGGGCTGCCATCGGGTGGATAAAGCAGGTAAAGCGGGACCCCTGCCCGGCCAAACCGTGCCAGTTCGGCGGTGATGAGCGGATCGGACCGGGTCCAGTCAGCTTTCAGCAACACCATTTTTGCCGTCGCCATTCTGGCCTGAACCTCTTTTGTGCCGAACGCCAGACGTTCATTGACCTGACAGGTCACGCACCATGCGGCGGTGAAATCCACAAATACCGGTCGACCCTGCCCCTGAGCCGTAGCCACAGCTTCGGCTGACCATGGTGAAAATATACCATTACCTGAAAGGCTTAAGGTTGTCTGCGGAGGTGTCTCATCAAGCTGCCAGGCGCTCGCGGCCAACAGCGCCAGGCCCAGTATTACCAAGGCAAGCCCCCAGGGTCGCGACAGCTTGGGCGCCGCCCAGGACAAGAACCCGACCCCAAGGCCCGCCGATAAAGTGACCATAACCCCACCCGGGCCGGTCTGCTGGGCCAGTACCCAGACCAGCCAGATGGCGGTGGCAAACATGGGAAAGGCCAGAAACTCTTTAAACCGCACCATCCAGGGTCCGGGTTTTGGTATCAGCCCGACCAGTGCTGGCGACAGGGCAAGGCCGGTAAAAGGGGCGGCAAAACCCGCCCCCAGCGCCAGAAAGACGACAAAAGCCTCAGGCGCCGACTGGGTCAGGGCAAAGCCCAACGCGGCACCCATGAACGGTGCAGTACAGGGGCTTGCGACCAGCACTGCCAGCACCCCGGTAAAAAACGCACCCCGACCGCCGCCGCCTTGCGTCAGGTCCTGGCCGAGACCGGCAACCGACAAGGGAACCTCAAACAATCCGAACAGGTTAAGACCGATTGCTACCATCAGCAAAACCAGCACCAGCACCACCGGCGGCGACTGCAACTGGAAGCCCCAGCCCACGGCGGCACCACCCGCCTTTAGCGCAAGCAGCACACTGGCAATAGCCCCAAAACAGGCCAGTACCCCAAACAGATAGAATAACCCGTCCCGACGCAATTCGGCGCGCAGGCCGCCGGATTGCGTTAATGACAGCGCCTTCATGGACAGGATCGGTAACACACAGGGCATCAGATTCAGGATCAACCCGCCCAGAAAGGCAAAGAACGCCGCCTGAATCAGCGATGGCGCGATGCCAGTCTCAGCCGGGGTTTCGCTTGCCGCAGCCGCCTTGAGCGCTACATCCGTTATCGAAAACGCCCCAAGTTCACCCAGATCCAGTACACCGCTCAGTCGTTCCGGCAGTTTTGTCCCGGATTGACGGGCCAGTGTGATCGTCACGTCGGGACCTGATCTGGAAATCCGTGGTCTGGGTCCCGCCTCAATTAACTCTTCATCGGTTGGGAAGAAATAGGCACCGTCGAATGGTTCAAGCCCAGATCCGCTAAGCGTCAGGTCAATCGCCTGGCCACTGACCCTTGCTGTCTGCTTGCCGGGTATTTGTTGCGGTAACGCGGCGCGAGCCCGCAAAAATAAGTCCCGATCGCCAATGGCCCGGGACAGATCCAGGTCAACGTCAACCTGTTCGGGAATACATATTTCCTCGCAAACCAGCCAAGATACTTGCGCTTTAATATTAGAATTATTGCTCAATTCATTGAAATCATTTTCAAATTTTACCGGAACTAAAAGGATGGCTTCGCCTTCAAAGCCGAAATTGACGATGGGGCCGACATCAATGCGTTTTGGTCTGGGCCATGCAATCGGCCCTGCTGAAATACCCGGTGGCAAAATCCATTCGACGGTGGTGGGCAGCCCGCTTTCGCCCGGATTGCGCCAATAAGTGTGCCATTGGGGCTTAATCTTCTGGTCCAGCGCAAGCCATACGGTCTGACCTGCTTTCGGCGGACCTTCGGCCACCAGCGATAAGGTCACGTTGGGCGTCTGGGCAACATTTGCGGCCAGAACTGACGTTCCAGGGAAGAAGATGGCAATGGCCACCATACAAATGGCAGCCATCAGGCGCCGTCCTGTCACAACCATTATCAATGAACCATCCTTGTTGTGATCTATAAATGCTTGGGCGGGATTGAATAGGTAACTGATGCATGGGCGACCAGCTCGCTTTCACCCTCTGATACCATCCGGACATCGCCTACCGCCAGCCTGGCACCCATCTTCACAATATCGACCAGAGCGATCACGTCTTTTTGTGGCGGCTTACGTAAGAAATTAATTGAAAGATTTGTCGTAACTGCCAGTGGCACAAGGCCAATCTGAGCCAGCAGCGCTGCATACATCGCCGTATCCGCCAACGCCATCAGACTTGGTCCGGAAATGGTCCCACCCGGACGCAACTGACTTGGTGAATAAGTCAGGCGCACCCGGGCCGTGCGGTGGCCGACCTCTTCAATAAGTGCCGGGGTCGTATTCGGAAATGCCTTGACGAAAACCTCGTTCAATTCCTTTGCACTCATCCGCGTC
>CAISDR010000372.1 GCA_903884125.1 uncultured bacterium | reverse complement strand
ATGCAGGGGATAATCGCACGCCTCGGCCAGGCCCTGATAAGCCGCAACCGCCAGAAACACATCGGATGCCTTGACCGAAATCTTGAATTCGTGAAAGTCGTGATCTTGCAGGATGCGCATGTGTTCCATCGCGCTTTCAACCATCGCTTCGGGACAGGGTTCACCAAAACGTTCCAGCAGATGTTTTTCAAGGCTGCCGGCATTGACGCCGATACGCATGGAACAGCCATAATCCTTGGCAGCGTTTACAACATCGCGCACGCGGTCGGCTGATCCGATATTGCCCGGATTGATCCGCAGGCAGGCGGCACCCGCCTGCGCTGCCTCGATTGCGCGTTTGTAATGAAAATGAATGTCGGCGACGATCGGGACTTTGACGTTGCGAACAATCTCGCGCAGGGTGCGGGTTGAATCCTCGTCCGGCACGGAAACGCGGACTATATCCGCACCGGCTTCTTCCAGACCACGGATCTGTTCAATCGTCGCCTTCGCATCCGATGTCAGCGTATTGGTCATGGACTGAACCGAGATCGGGGCATCTCCGCCGACAGGGACTTTGCCCACATGGATCTTGCGTGAAACGCGGCGGGCAATGTCACGATAAGGGCGCACGCTCATGGTCTATGCTCTCTTGAAATCCGTTCAGATTGAACCTGTGATCTGGCAGGCTGGCACATGCTGCAACCGCCAGAATCTCGGGCTTTTATGTCTTAGGGCATAGCATTTTCAAAAGCTCAGCGCGAGGGGCTATGCTTGTAAAGAGATACCCGTTGTCTAGTTACGCGGCTTTCCAGCCCCATCTCCGCCATTGGCCGGTCCGGCCAGGGGAAGTGTCGATGCAGGCGATACTGCTGCATTTCCCGATGGCGCACCCTCTGCGGGGGCACCTGAAGTGGGGGCACCCGACGTGGGGGCAGATGTCTCCTTGGGTGGGACTTCCTTTGTGCTTCCAGCCGGGCTGGCGGCCTCAGCTGCTGCCGGTTCGGCCGGAGCAGCGTCTGTTTCAGGCATCGGGGCTGTCTTTTTTACGGACTTGGATGGTCTGGCAGGCTTGGGAAGGCCACGTTTCAGCACGTCTGAATCCAGCGGAATTTTCTGGCGCATTTCGCCGGTATTGCCCAGGCTGGGGGCGGTCTCGCCATCAATCAGAATTTCAACAGCCCCGGCAGAACCCAATGACATGATCAGGTCGGACCGGTCGGGCACATTGTATGAATCCCCGGCACGCAAAACCCGGCGCAGCAGACCATTTCCCCCGGGCTCGTCAACCTTGATCCAGGTGTCGGCATTGGCCTTGATCACGATATGTGATGGATCCGTAGCGCCAAAGACGTGTGATTTGGCCCCATCAACCGGTTTGGTGTCCGGGGTCTTGTTCGTCTGCGCGGTTGGCTGAAACAGCACAGGGGCGCTGACCAGAGACGGCGTATCCGAAACGGCAATTGCAGGCAGTGTCGGCAGATCCAAATAGGCTGGACCAACCAGTGCCATTGAAGGCGGCGCAGATACAGCAGGCGCGGGTGTCGCGGGGGGGCGATCAGGCTTTGGTAGAACCGGGGCAGGAGGTACGGTATCAGCCACAATCCCCGGCGCAGTGTTCACCGATGTGGGTTGTGATGGGGCAGGCGGGGTTGTAGGTCGATTGACCAAATTGTCCGGCACAGGTGGAATTCGTTCAGAAACCGAGGGTTCCCAGTTCGACATCGCCCAGCCGACATAAACAACACCTGCAATCAGCAGAGACAAGGCAAGCACGCGCAGACCAGGCAGGCGTGCTTCCGCCATCGGAGTTGGAAATACCAGTTCGTCAGATTTGCGGCGCGCCCTTGTTTCCTCGCGCAGGCGCTCCAGAATATCTTCCGGGTCCAGACGCAGAAAACTGGCATAGCTGCGGACAAAGCCCTGTGTATAGGCCTGACCCGGCAGGGCGTCGAAACGGCCCGATTCAATAGCTTCGATATATGAGCGTCGGATTCGCAGTTCCAAAGCGGCCCGATCCAGATCAAGACCAAGGGCCAGACGTGCCGCACCCAGTTGTGCCCCGATGCCGTCATAAGTCTCGGTCGTCTCCGTGCCCGTCAGTGACACTTCGCGCAGGTGAAGTCGTTTGCGGTTGGTCGCCGCGTCGGCATCATCAACAATTGGCTTTACCGGCTCGGCCCCCCCGGAAGATGGGGTGCCAGTCGCTTGGTCTGGTTGAGTCATTTGCTGGCCCGCTCCCGGCGAATACACCTTTGGAGTGACCGCACGGACACCCCTAAAACTTCAAGTTTCGTTTCGATGTAAGGTTGTTCAAAGAACTTTGCGAACAAAGCCGTCGGAAAGTCAGAAATAGCCTTGGATACACCGTCGTGAATTGCGGGCAATTTAAGTTAATTATTACTGGACTGGCAACAATAATCGGACATACGAAGATAAACTGATTCGCTCAGACGGCGACGCCATTGGCTTCGGCAAAGGCAGCCAATTCCGCTCTAACCGTGTGATCTGGCCGGTCAGTTAACTGTTCCAAAAGCCTTGCCAGCGCTGACTGGTCCAGACTACGGATCATGACCTTGACCGGGCCAATCGCCGCCGGGGTCATTGAAAGTGACCGAAATCCCAATCCGACCAATGCCATAGCTTCTAGCGGGCGACCCGCCATCTCGCCGCACAAGGTTAACGGAACATTGGCGGCATCACACGATTTTGAGATGTGTCGTAGCAATGCAAAAACCGGCGGGCACAAATAATCATATCGGTCGGCAAGTCTTGGATTGCCCCGGTCGGAAGCAAAAAAGAACTGCATCAAATCATTCGAACCGACGGATACAAAATCCACCATTGGCAAAAGAGCGGGCAGTTGGAAAGCCAGGCTTGGTACTTCAAGCATGGTGCCGACCTTAAGATTCTCAGGGGTTGGCCGGTTTAGCTGGCGCAGCCTGCCGACCTCTTTTTCCAGCACGGCCTTGGCGGCAATGAATTCGGAAACATCAGAAATCATAGGGAACATGATGGATAGCGGCCTGCCGCCTGCTGCCTGCAACAGCGCGCGGCTTTGGTATCGCAGCAGCGCCGGTCGATCCAGCGCAATGCGGATGGCCCGCCAGCCCAAAGCCGGGTTTTCCTCGGGCTCGATTTCCAGATAGGGCAGGGCCTTGTCCCCGCCGATATCCAGCGTCCGAAAGACGACGGGCTTGCCATCGGCGGCATCCATTACGGCCTTGTACAGTTCCGTCTGGTCACCCAGACGCGGGAATGCCGAGCCCACCATGAACTGCAATTCGGTCCTGAACAGGCCAATGCCATTGGCGCCTGTTTCCACCAGATGCGGCAGATCCACCAATAGCCCGGCATTGATGTTCAGCTTTACTTCAACCCCGTCCCGGGTGACCGCCGGTTCGTCCCGTATGGCTGCGAAAGCCGCCTGCCGCTGGGCACGCAGCGCATTTTTTTCTTCGTAAGCCCGGATGATTTCAGGTCCCGGGTTCAGGAAGATTTCGCCCTGCTCGCCATCGACGATCAGGCGCATATCAGGATCAATCCGATCAATCAGGCCTTCAACCTTGCCAACCAGCGGTATTTCCAAGGCACGGGCGACAATGGCCACGTGCGAGGTGGGCGAGCCTTCTTCAAGCACCACGCCTTTTAATTTGGTGCGGTCATAATCCAGCAATTCCGCAGGCCCCATGGATCGCGCTATCACGATGGCATCATCCGGCAGGCCTTCGTGGGCAGCAGTATCCGCCTTGCCGGCAAGATGGCGTAACAGCCGATGGGCGAGATCATCCAAATCCTGAATGCGTTCGCGCAAATAGGTGTCTGTTGATCGCGACAGTCTTGCGTTCAGATCCAGCTGTACGCGTTCAACCGCAGCCTCGGCGGTAAGGCCGCTGTCGATGGCATCTTCAAGCTTGGTCAGCCAGCCCGCGTCATGGGCAAACATCCGATAGGCTTCCAGCACTTCGCGGTGTTCGCCATGAGGTGCCAGATCAACATCGGCCAGCATCAGGTCGATGGACTTACGCAAGGCATCAATGCCGCGAGTCAGACGTTGGCGCTCGACGCCTGCGTCATCCGCGATCATTTGGGTGATTTCAACGCGAGGTTCGTGCAGCACGGCATGTCCCATGGCGATGCCTTCAGCCATGCGCAGACCTTTAAAGCGCATAGACGAACCGCGCTTGGTTGCGGCTTCTTCCCATTCGCTGGGATCGATCAGTCCACCTTGCGCGACCATTTCCGCCATGACCATGGCCACGGTCTGCAGGTTCTCAACCTCTTCCTCTGTGTAATGACGCCGCGTCTGATTTTGCACGGCCAGAACACCGATCACGCGCGCAGCACGTAATACCGGTACGCCCAGGAATGAATGAAACGCCTCTTCGCCGGTCTCCGGCAGATAGACGAAATTGGGATGTTCCGGGGCGTCTGAAAGGTTTAATGGCCGTGCATGGGCAGCAATGTCACCCACCAGACCCTGGCCCACTTTCAGTCGGGAATTATGCACCGCCGATGGGTTAAGTCCCTCGGTTGCATAAAGTTCCAGCCAATCGCCCGCACGCATCAGATAGACCGAACAGACTTCGGCAACCATATTGGCCGCGATGATGCGAACGATTTTGTCCAGGCGTGTCTGCGGGCTCTGCGGTTCGGCCATCGCCTCGCGCAAGCGTCGTAATAAGACCCGTCCGCCTGCGGGTGATGTCACCATGACAGCCCCCCCGGATAGCAGGCGCGATAACGGGCGCGCACGCGCAATGACGCTATGGCCGCGCTATCGGTCATGGCGCGGCATCCCGATGATCAGCTTGCGTCCAGCCCGAAGGCTGTGTGCAGGCTGCGAACGGCTAATTCCAGGTATTCTTCAGCGACCAGCACCGCGACCTTGATCTCGGACGTGGTGATCACCTGAATATTGATGCCCTTTTCGCCCAGTGCCTGGAACATCCGCTGGGCGACGCCCACATGGGAGCGCATGCCCACACCGATCACGGCGACCTTGGCCACATTGGCATCTGAGGTAATGCGCGCAGGGCCAATTGTCTCGCGGGCGGCTTCAAGGGTTTGCAATGCGCGCGGAAGGTCCGCCCGACCAAGCGTAAATGTCATGTCGGTGGCACGGCCATCTTCGGACACGTTCTGGACGATCATGTCCACGTT